>CAZDNQ010000233.1:0-7352 GCA_964506605.1 uncultured Victivallis sp.
GGTTGACGGCGTCCGGCACCGCGGGATAGTTGTAGCAGCCCTGGAGGACGGACATCAGCATGGCCGCAAATGCGGCGAACTTTATGATCTGAAATGGAAAAACACTGTTCATGCAGATTTCTAATTTAAACTGAACCCAAATTGAAAAAATGACGAACTAATAATATTATAGCCTAATCGGATAAAATCAAATTTTCAACATATCAGCCAGGACAGAGATGCAGCTCAAGGACGAACTGTTTATTCCCGCGCCCAGAAGGAAATGGATTTTCCTTCCGGTGATCGACAGATATATGTTCCAGGAATTCATGATTCCGTTCGCAGTGCTGATACTCGGGTTCGTATTCCTGTTTGTCATAGCGGACGTCTATGACAGCATAAAGGATTTCCTCGAGAACGATGCGTCTAATCTGACCATGATAAAGTTCTACCTGCTCAAGCTCCCGGGACATGTGGAGTTCATCCTCCCGCTGTCGATACTCCTCGCCTGCATGTATACGATGGCAAACATGGGAAAGAACCTGGAGATAATCGCAATGAGGGCTTCCGGCATCTCGCTGCACCGGGCGTGCGCTTCGATATATTTCATAGCGGTGGTCATAACGTTCGTGGACTTCATGTTCAAGGAGACCATTGTTCCTGTCTCGGAGAAAAGGGCCTATATATTGAGCAAGACGGTGACACGTGGCGCCTATGAGTTCGACCTGAAGGAGATGCTTTCATACAGGAGCCCAGACAGCACGAAGATGTGGTTCTTCAGATATTTCGATCTCAACGGAGTACAGAAGGACGTGATCCTGAAGAAATACAGGGCCGACGGGACGCTTGAATGGGACATCATCGCCTCCGAGGCGGAATTCATCAAGGACAAGGGATGGGAGTTCAGGACTGTGACGATGACCACGTATGATGCCGAGGGCCTGATGCCGAACAAGCCGCAGAAGATGAACATGATTTTGAAAGATATCGCGGAATTTCCCGAAACACCCAGGGACATAATCAACCAGATACGCCCGCCAGATGAACTTTCGACATTTGTCATCGTTGATCTCCTCATGAAGACCAAGAACATGGCGAAGACTTCCAAGAACCTGTATGAGACGACCCTCTACAAGAGGCTTGCTTTCCCATGGGCCTGCGTGATTGTCGTCTTCCTGGGTATTCCTCTTGCCGCGAAAAATGAACGCAGCGGGATTTTCATGGCGATAATAATTTCAGTCGTGATAATCCTCGTGTATACGATGATTTCGCAGTTCATGCTGATACTTGGGAACAGGGGTATCATACCGCCTATGATAGCAGGGCTGGGACCAACCCTGGTATTTCTGGCATATGGATTCTACAATGTAAAGACCAACAATTGAGGAATCTTATCCGCAGACGCCGGCAGATATCCGCCGGGATTTATCACCCTTCGAGGGTTTTGAAGAATTTTTGCAGGGGATATATTTCAGTGATCGCTTCGACATTGCAGCCCGACATATAGAGGCCGTTCTCGACATCACCCTTCCATGTGGCAAGAAGCGCCTTGGCTATGCAGAAAGGGACTTTTCCGGGATTGCATGTGCGGAGGCAGCGGTAAGGACAGGCGAATTTCTCCCTGTTTCCGGTCATAACTCTCTCCACAAGAGGTGTCTTTAACACCCTCACCGGGAGACCTACCGGGCTCTTGATGACAACTACATCGCCGCGTTTTGCCTTGACATATACTTCCTTGCTTTTCCTGTCCAGTCCAGCCTCTTCGGACGCGATGAAATGCGTGCCAACCTGTACACCGTCGTATCCTATGGCCAGCGCGCGTTCGATGTCGGCGCGGCATGAGATCATTTCCGCCGCCAGCACCGGGATCTTTCCGTATCCCATGTCGTTCATCACCTTCTTGACGTCCTTGAAGATAATGTCAAGGGAGCAGGTTTCAGGGTGCTCGATCTGTTCGAGGGTGAAACCCAGATGCCCTCCGTTGAACGGGCCTTCGACGATGACGGCGTCTGGAGCTCTGCCGTATTTCCTCTTCCAGGCCGCAAGAAGCACCGTAAGTGCACGTCCGCTCGAAATCACCGGTATCAGCGCGACATCGGCGTTTCCGACATATTCCGGAAGAGGTATGGGAAGGCCGGCGCCTGAGATTATGAAGTCGATTCCGGATCTTACACTCTGCTCTACAAGTTCCTTGTAGTTCGAGAGGGCGACCATGATGTTTACGCCGAGGGGCTTTGCATTGCCGGCAAGTTCGCGGGCATTCCGTATCTCCTCGGAGAGGACGCGGTTGGACTCGTTTGCAAAGTCGGTCTTGGACTTTTCTATGTCTCCAAGTCCTACGCTTGCAATGGTTCCATATCCGCCAAGACGTATCGTAGCCGAGGAAAGAACCGAATTACCTATCCTCACGCCCATTCCAGCCTGTATGACGGGGAACTTGGATTCAAGGTTCCTTATTTTCAGAGAAGGAAGCTTCATGTGCGAACTTTGTAATTTTATGTTAAAAGTCTTTTATACGGAAATAAAGGGCTAATAATTAACATGCATATGGAGAATTACAAAGCGGGAAAATGAAATTGCTGGAAATTCGCCATGTTCAGATTTCAAAGCTCTTTCCGGTCTCCATTTCAAATGATTTTATGTTCTTGCTTTTGCAGAGCTCTATGAATTTTACAGGATTTGCAGTATTTTCCGCGAACAGGCCGTAGTGCATGGGGACTGCAGTGTCCGCGGCGATCTCCAATGCCAGATCAAACGCCTCGCGGTCGTTCATGTTCCCCCATTTCCCGTTGATGCAGAGCAGGGCGAGAGCAATCTTCTTCCCTTCAGACGCCTTCCTGACTATCTCCGCAAGATCATCATGTATTTCAGTATCGCCGCTCAGGTAGATGGTCTTCCCTTCAACTGTTATGATCAAGCCCGTGGCCTCGGTGTCGGAATGGAATGCCTTGACTGCTGTCAGGGTAAACGGTCCGGCCTTGAAGGGGGTGTTCAAGCTTGTCTTCATGAGCTTTTCCTTGCCGATACCGAGTTCCAAACATTTTTTTATCACGCTATCCGGTCCCGAGACGGTGCAGTTGGAATTGCATGACAGTATCTCGGGGAGCCCTTCCGGATCGAGGTGGTCGATGTGGTCATGGGTGCAGTATACATGATCCGGGTTGAGATCCTTCGCCTGGAAAGGTGCCCTCGATATCCTCTTCATCTTATGTCTCTTTTCCACGAAATTGCTTATGTATGGATCCACTGCAAGCCTATATCCGCCGGACTCGAACAGGAAGCCACCTTGTGTCAGCCAAGTTATTTTCATCAGTCGAACTCCAAAAGTTAAGAAGATTGTCTTTTTTCAAACGAGATTCTGGGATCCGCCGCAACATACATGAGATCCGCCATGATGATGCCTGCCAGCGTCAGTGCGCCTCCGAAACCGAAGAGCGCCATGAGAACAGGGATATCCCTGCTGTTCAATGCCATCATTGAAAGATATCCCATTCCCGGAACACCGAAAACGAATTCAATTATAATGCTGCCGGCGACAAGGCCGGGAAGGATTTCGGCGAACAGGGTGATCAGGGTGATGAGGGCGTTCCTGAATGCATGCTTGAAGATGACGATGTGCTCCGGAAGCCCTTTCGCGGTTGCAGTACGTATGTAGTCCTGCCTTATCACCTCCATCATGCTTGCCCTGGCATATCTTGAAAGGCCCGCGAAGCCCGCATAGCTCAGACAGAAGACCGGAAGAACGTAATGTTTTGCATTGCTGAATATTATTTCCCAGGTGCTGAGGCCCCATGTGGTCTCCGAAGCCAGCCCCCTTATCGGGAATATTCCTATCTTGCCACCTTCGCATATGCCAGCCTGCAGGAGGAGGGCGAACCAGAAAGTTGGAATCGAATATAGGAGAAGCAGGAGGAAGGTGAGACCCTTGTCAAGGGTCTTTCTTGAAGTTACCGCGGAGTTTATCCCTATCATGATTGCTAGTGTGTACGTGATCATGATGGCGAAAAAATTGAGTGTGACGGTTATGGGCAGTCGTTCAAGTATAATTCCTACAACAGGCCTTCCCTTGTCAACCGATGCGGATTCGCCGAAATCACCATGCAGGAAAATCCCCTCGAGCCAGAGGCAGAAGCCGACATATACCGGCTTGTCCAGATGGAGCTTCTCCCTGAGGGCCTTGTTCTGCGCGAGCACGTTCTTGTCGGAAGATATGCCCTGCGCAGCCGAACTCTCTCCTATAATGGTTGTCTTTGTCGGATCCCCGGGGGCAAGCCTGAGAAGGACATAGCTCACAAGCAATATCACGAACAGCGTGACAGCCGCCATGGCGATCCGTTTCGATAGATATTCCAGCATGATCCTCTTTTCTGATTTCTTTCCGGAAATATAACTGCTTGGGTTGAAACAAACCAGTTTTTGGCTACTTTATGTCCTGCTTTATTGGAAATGCGGTCTTCCGCGCCCGGGTAGCTCAGTGGATAGAGCAGCAGTTTCCTAAACTGTTGGTCGCAGGTTCAACTCCTGTCCCGGGTACCATTTCAAAATAACCTCGTATTTTGAGGCTAAAATAGACCTAAGATGAAGGTCACTGGAGCTTGTCCGGTGGCCTTTTTTTATTCCTAGAAACGTAACTAACTTGTAACGATTGGCAAGTATGGCATATTAGAAATATAAAGATACTGTAAATGACATTTTTAGGACGGTAAATATGATTTATAAGAGGAAAGATTCTCCCTGGTGGTGGGCCGCCTTCTATGTCAAGGCCCCAGACGGAAGACTGGTCAAAAGGGCAAAATCCACAAAAACAGACGATGAGGATAAAGCCAGGGACTTTGAAAGGGAATTAAAAAGGGCTGTTGATGAACTGAAAGCCAAGAAGAAACTCGAATCCTTCCTTGTCAAGACAGTTGAAACCATGACAGATATGACCGTAGAACGACCCGGTATGCCTCTATCGGTGGTATGGGAGAAATATTCCACGCACACGTCGCAGCGGAACAGGACACCAAGGACACAGAACGCTAAGAAGATAGTCTGGAACCACTTCAAGATATGGCTGGGTAAGAACTATCCACAAGCCGAGACTCTGAATGACATTTCCCGCGAAATAGCTGACGGCTACTTGAAGTCACTGTCAGGCAAGAGGGCGGCCACATATAACAATCATAAGAACTCCCTGTCTTCTGTCTGGCACGTCCTATCTGTCGAGGCCGGCCTGAAGGAAAACATATGGAGACTTTTCGCCGGTGCTGAGAATGATTCTATCAGGTACAGAGATTTCAGTATGGCAGAGGTCAAGTCAATACTAGCCGTTGCCAATCAGTTCTGGCGTATTGCCATCGCCATCGCGTTCTATACCGGCCTACGCTTCAAGGATATAGTATTCCTGCGGAAATCGCAGATTCACGGCGATTATATCGTACTGACTCCCCAAAAGACACGAAGGACACACAAGAACGTAAACATCTATGTTCATCCTTCATTGAAGATGATTCTGGAGCACCAGATTGCCATTGCAAAAGATGACTACTTGTTCCCTAATGCCGTCAAGAGATATGCTACTAAGATATTCCAAGGAGAATTCGGGAAATTGCTCGACAAGGTAGATAAGCGCAAGGGCAAGAAGAAGATATTAAAGGACGATCGTGGCATCGTCGGTTTCCATAGTTTGCGTCATACGTTCGTTACCATGGCAGAGGAGGCTGGAATATCCCGGCAAATCATACAGGGCATAGTCGGACATGGGTCACCTGTGATGACAGGCCATTACTCCCATGACATGAAGAGCATAAAGCAGATTGAAAAATTACCTTCATTACTGACTGAATAGAAAGGTGTTGCAATATGAAGAAGAAAAGTAATTTGTCTGAACAGACTATACAAAAACTCAAGGCTGTATTGAAAACAGGATCGGGTGGCTCGATAAACCTATCCGATGAAGAAAAAATTGAAATTTGTAAGTGTTGGAAGGGTACTGAATTCGAAAAGTTAGTGGCTCAAGACTTGGTTACGGAAGAAGTTCTTTCCAGTAAAGAAGCAAAAAAAGAAGAAGTCAGAAAGCACCCCATTGTTAAAAAAAACTGGGCAATTTCATTTGAGTATATACTTGACGAATTATGCCGTCCTCAAGATCCAAAGAGGGCAATAAAAATGTTCAAAAAAGAAATCCTGTCTGCTGCACAGGACAAGGAAATAAGAATAAATATGTTTCTCAATTGCGAAATGATTGAGACCTATCTCAGACTTGGTCATTTTGAAAATGCCATAGGGGTTGCATATCGGCTTGGACAAGCATGCATGTTGGAAAAACTCAAGGAACACGTGAAAAAGCCAACAGGACGCGTCACGGCGGCAGATGATCCAATATATTGGGGTAAAAAGATGCATGACTACCGTATAGGGCATGAGGCATATCGCAAAAATCCTAGAAGCAAGAAAGCGGCTTGGCATGCGCAGGAGCAGACGGCGAAAGACTGGAAAGAAGAATCTCCGGTGGATCCCGAGACCGGAAAACCAATTTCTAAGCCATGTGAAGATACATTTCTAAAATATGAGAAAGCTTACCTGGAGACTATAAAACAGAAGGAATAGACAAAGACAACAATTGAATATCTGAAGTTAAAGAGACGGCCAACCCCCGTCTCTTTTTTTTTGCCATAATTATAACCGCATAATATTTTTTGGTTGTATAACCGCAAGATATTTATTGGCTATAAATAATTAGCAATAAAGGATTTATGACTTATTATAGGATATGACAGCTAGCACAAACAAATCAACAAGGAGGATGAAGATGAAGAAGAGCACGCCAGAAGTCACGGGATCTGAGAAGAGCATGACCAAACTCTTTTCAATCGGGATGTTGATGAACCATATGGCCATAAGCAGACCGACTGCTAACAGGTTGGTTTACGGCGGATTTTTGAGAACGGTGAGAGTGGGCAGGGGGCTTAGGATACCTGAATCAAGCATCGTTGAGTTCATTGAAAAGGGCGGTCAACGCCATATCCAGGATCCTAAAGCAAAGGCAACATGAACAATGGATACTGCACAATCAATATCAACCGATTCAGAACGGGACTCTCTGATTATGCGTCTCTTTAGTCTCAAGGTCGTTTCAGTTTTTAAAAAGTTCTGCGTGGGCCGCGCATTAAATCTTATCAACGTACAGGCCTGGATGTATTCACCATTCATGGAAGCAAGCATTGGAGCATATGAGGCTCTACATGGCAACGAAGTTGTTATCTATAATAAAGATGGCTCGAATGCTGTTAATGGCGTTCTGAACCATCGTTTCCTTGATGGGTCAAGAATACCAGATGCGGAAAAGGCTAGGATTAGAGCTAAAATCAGAATTTCTAACAGTACTCCCG
>CAZDNQ010000234.1:0-7351 GCA_964506605.1 uncultured Victivallis sp.
AATCTCAATCTGGACGTCAACGGCGATCAGATTCTGATTTCAGGTGAGAGGAAACCTGACTTACCGTCGGAAGGCGTAGTCTGCCACCGGGCGGAGAGGGAGATTGGAAAGTTTTCAAGATCCTTCAGGCTCCCCTATGAGGTCGACAGCGGAAAAGTCACCGCCAGGAGCAGCAATGGAATTCTTTCCGTGACCCTGCCGAGGGCGGAATCCGCAAAACCCAGGAAAATATCAGTTGAGACAGTCTGAAGAAAGGAGGTGGAACATATGTCCGTTTTCAAGAAACATGATGACAAGATAGACAAAGTCGAGGGAGGAAAGGCGGAAATGACCAGGGATCTTCCCGTGTTGGTTCCGGCGACAGACATATACGAGAAGGATGACTCTATTCTTATCGTATGCGACATGCCTGGTGTGTCCGAGAACAACATCGATATTACGGTCGAGAACAGGATACTGACGATCAGCGGGACACAGGAAATGCAGTCCCCTGAAAAGCACGACCATCTCTACCACGGATTCATAAACGGGATATTCAGGAGGTCGTTCCAGCTGAACTCCGAAGCTGATGATTCCAGGATCAATGCGAAGCTCGCAAACGGAGTCCTCAGCGTGGTCGTGGGAAAAACGGAAAAAGCCACGCCAAAGAAGATAAAAGTTGAAACAGCATGAACGGAAGGAGGATATTCATGAAAAACCTGCCAATGAAAAAGAAAGATGACATAGAAGTGTCAAGGAAGATAGAGCATCCTTTTGAAAGCCTTCATCGGCAGATGAATGACCTTTTCGAAGGATTCTTCCGGGATTCCGGAAGCCCGCTCGTACAGGCGTCAAACATGTTGCCCGGGGCTGGAATTATTTCGCCGAAATTCGAGATTTCGGAAACTGAAGATGCATTCCTTGTCACCGCAGAACTTCCCGGGATGGAGGAGAAGGACATACAGCTGGAAGTAGACCAGAACGCCCTTGTCCTTTCTGGCGAAAAAAAGCAGGAAAAGGAGGAGAAGAAGAAAAACTACTTCTATTCCGAGAGGAGCTACGGACATTTCCACAGGATGATTCCGATACCTGAAGGCGCCGACAGGTCAAAGGTAAAGGCTAAATTCCTGAAGGGAGTCTTGTCTGTGACGATTCCCAAGAGTGAAAGGGGCAAAGCCGGCAGGAAGCGCATATCAATAAGCCCGGGATAATGGACAGATGCCGCAGGACCAGCCCGTCTGGTCCTGCGCATTATTTCTTCATGGGCTTCCTGTCTTCCGGCACCTGGGCCCTCTTTTTCAGCAGTTCGTCCATCTCCTCCTGGGAGATCTCCTCGACCTTTACATTGTCGAAGTAGTAGGTTCCAGCTGGCCAGTAGGCATAAATCCTGACCTTGAACTTCACAACGTTCGGAGTCCTCGCCGTCGGATTGAATCCTATGGAATAGGTCTTCCAACTGTCCTTTTCGGGATTGTCCGGGACAAGCCTCGTCTGATATGCATCCGCCAACTCCTTCCTAATCTGATGCATCATGAATCCCTTGATCCACACGATCGGCGATGACGGCCCCTTGAAATCAACTGAAAGCCTGTAGTTCTGCCCCGGCTTCGCGTCGATCAGTTCCGAATCCAGCATGACGCCTTCCTGCGAACCGATGGATTCGAGATCATTTTTTGGATATTCAGGCTTCGGCGGAACAGCATCAGGGTTCTCCTTGAACTTCTTCATCCACGCCAAGGCCTGCATGCGGTCGACCTTCGAATCCATCTTGACTATGCGCCCCCTCCCCTCCTCGTTCACATAGAATGAAGTAAGTCCGTTCGCCCTCTCCCAGCTGTCGGGTGTCTTCTCCCCCTTGTCAAACGTCCCGTTCGCCAGGAGGTTCACGTGTTCGGCGGCGACAGCAAGGAATACGAGAAGCATCGCCGATGTACAGAATGCTGCAAGCTTGACGTTCATCATTCCTCCCCTTCAGCCAGCGATCTGAAATATGACTCCACCGTATCCTCATATCCAGACGGAGTGCTCTCTTTTCCGTCGTACTTGAAGAAATTCCCCTTCATCTTCCTTGAGGAATTCTTGTCGACGTCGGATTTCACCGCCGCGCCGACCGCAGTTTTAGCATCGATCAGCGAAGAGAGCATATCGTCCCTGACCTGCCGGAACTCGAGCCCTTTGCCTTTTACATTATATTTTGAAAGCTGCTCCATCTTTGAGATCGCCTCCTCCAGATCCCCTGTGGGAAGATTCTGCACAGTGAGCTTTCGCAGCAGCGCCTCGGCCTTCTGCTTCATCTCGACCTGGTTCGGAAGACGCTGCTCCAGATCCCTGTTGTTGTCAGGAGTCTTGCCGCGCAGCCCTTCATGCCCGATACCCGACTGCTTCCCGCCTCCAGTAGAACCGCCCTGTGGCTCCTTTGATGTATCCTTGATGGTTCCCTGCTCGAAAGGGGATTCTGTCAGGCGCGTAGGCGTATCCCTTCCACCTTTGCCGACCGCGGTGTCCCCTACAAACTGCCCAGACGACTTGCCGGTGCGCCCCTCTCCGGAACGGCCCTGCACCTCATTGTTGTTCGGCAGGACATTTCCAGTGATCCCCTTTGCTTGATAGCTGTTGATGTTTCCATCGCTCACGCCCCAGCCCAGACCCTCGTCAGTATCCCAGGCAGAGGAATTGGTGGAATCCTGGCTGTCCTGGGACATGTCCTTCTCGGACTCTATGAGGTCGCCGATGATGTCAGTCAGCTCGTTTGGAAGATCCGTGAGCTTGATATCCGGCGAACCCTCTCCCTGTTCGGCGTTCCATTTTATGTTGTCAGGCGTGTCAGCCAGCCAGCGTTCAAGGTTCTGCTCCACTGAATCCGCCGAAGTCAGGGCGCCTTCCTCGTTCAGCGTAGCTATCTCGATGTTCTCCTTCTTCTTGAGTGCGTCTCCGGCCTTCTGCAGCTCCTCATACATGGAGACAAGATCCTGGGCCATCTTCGAATTCGAGAAGTCCTGCCGGGCAAGCTTCGAGAGATCATTGAAGTCCGCCTTGAAGAACTTTGCAAGATCCAGCTCCTTCGCCGCCAGGTTCCCAAGCAGCTCCTCGTCGCTCTTTGTCCAGTCCTCCGGATTCTTCTTGTCGAGCTCCTCCGTCTTGTCTATCAGGGTCTTCTGGTCCTCCTTGAACTTGTCCAGATCCTTCTTGAGCGCCTTGAGCTTCTCGAGCATCGCCAGGTCCTGCTGCTCATCCTTCGTCTCCTCCTTCTTCGCCTCCATCTCCTTCTTCTCGAGGGCGAACATGTTCAGGAGCTCCTCCAGCCTGGTGATGAGCCGGCCCTGCATGAGGATTATCTTGTTCAAGGTGACCCTTATCTCCGGCTTCCTGTCATTGAATGCATCCTTGATCTCGGCAAGTATCTGCGACGATATCCCGTTCCTGACATCGTCTACACCCTTGCGCATGTTCTCGGTTATCCTGCCGTTCTTCCTGAGCTCCGCAGCGGTGTCCGCCGCCGAGACTATGAGCTTGTGTATGTCGTTCTGGCCTGAATCCACCTGGGAGAGCTCCTGCCTGGCCTTGATGTTCTTAACCTTTCCGCCGAGGGTGTTCTGGACCTCCTTCTGCTTTTCAAGCGCCTTCATGAGGAACGAATACAGCTTCCCCTCCAGATCACCCTTGCTTATCTCCCCCAGGATCTTGGAATTGTCCACCACATGGATGGTCAGGGGAACCTGCGTGACACCGAAATGCCCGCCGGGAAAATTGTCATGGACCTTGGCAATTATCCTATAAGTCGCGTTCGGGGCGAAACCAGATCTGTCGGCGACCAGCATCCATACTTCGCGCAGGCTTTTCCTGTTCTGCTCGTACCTGAAGGTCTTCAGGATTTTCTCTTCAGACGGCATTTCCAGGCAGATGTCAATCGATCTGACCGCGATGTCGTCCTCTGCCAGGATCTGGACCGGGACTTTTTCCCCGAGCAGAACCTCGATGTTGGTGCTCGTGTTCAGGAACCTGATTTCAGGGACCTTGTCATCGACGGCCGTAAATTCAGCGAGCCACGCATCCCTGTTCTCGACACCCTTCCCGTCCTTCAACGACGCGGCAAGCGAGGCCGAGGCCGAGAGCCTGTGCTCGAAACTGCTCGAATCCGAGACATGCGCCCCGTTCGCGTAGAAGCTGGCCCTGAACCCCTGCGGGAGCACCGCCGACACCTTCACCGTCGAATCCCTGAGCAGCTCGTTGTTCCTCTTCATCTGCTGTAGCGGATATTCCTTCTCGCCGGTATATGCCGGCGGCTTGACCGTGACGGAGACATTCTCAAAGCGGGGCCTTCTCGTGACATTGACAGTGAACCACCGGCTGGATTCGTGCCTGCTCCTGACGGAATAGCTGACCGTCGAAGAGAGGTTTTTAAGCTCCATCGAAAACCCATTGTTGTCCCTCTGCATCTCATATGAATCGACCGAATCCTGGCTCTTTACCGCCAGAGACAGCTCCCTTACCCCTTCTCCGCCCCTCATTGCGTTCGAGATGATCTTGCAGGAATCACCCTCGAGAATGCTGGTATCGCCTGGCATCACATTGAACTGGGTGCAGTTGAGAGGGGCAAGCTGCGAACGCGGGTTGATAAACCTCAGCAGCGCGTTCTCCGCATGGCTGTGGAAGACCGCGCAATAAAGCCCGAAGAGAAATACCGCAGCGATGAGAATTCTTGAAGCGACTATGAAATTCCTGGACTTGAACACCGATGTGATCCTGAGGGGGATCCTGCTGCATTTCTCAGATGCCGTGCTGGAAAAGATGGTTTTCAGGGAGCCAGGCATGCTGCCGTCCTCGTCGAAGCAGACCGCGTTTATTATGCTGTTGTCATCTATGGCGTTCTCCTTCTCAAAGGAGGTTGCAAGCTTCTTTGCCCCCACCCTGCTGAAAATGAAGAGCCTTGCGATCCACAGTACCAGCACCAGATTGCATACGGCAGCCGCCGATACCAGAAGGATCCTGGTCCAGGAACCGAAGTTCAGCATGTTGTCCAGGGAGAAAAGACACAGGAGCAGGAGCAGGTCCCCCGCCATTACCGACGTTGCGGCAATGACGGACCTCCTGATCTTCCCTAGAAGATCGTATTTACTTAAGGTCCTGTATAAATCCCCTGTCGCCATCAATCATCTCCTTGCTTATCTTCAGTTCCGCGCCAGGCCTGACGGCGCCGATCGACGGCACCATGAAAAGCTTTCTGTCGCTCTCCGACTTCTCCTGCTGCTTGTGGCGGATCAACACGAACCGCTTGTCAAGCTGCCATTCGCTCTCCGGCAGATGCCAGGTCATGATCTCAAGATGCCAGACACGGACGCCATGCACCGCCTTGCCCATGCCGTCTACATAATCCGCCCTCCTCTTATATGCCAGCGTCTTCGCATAATCCCTCGAGCCGTCCAGTTTCAACAGCCATCTTTCCTTCTCCTTGAAAAAGTCATCTGTCAGCGGGAATACTTTCTTCAACGCCTCAAAATCCCCGTCCTGCAGCGGCCTGCCTTTTATGTTCGAAGGGATATTCCCTGAAAATCCCGCAAGCACATATTTGTCCGTGAGGACGAACACATCATATGCGCCGGGAAGCAGGTTGCCGAAATCGAACTTGCCGTCGGCTGCGATCTTCGCAGCAAGGACAGTCTCCCTCTCCACATCCAGAGCCGAGACCTTCTCAAGCCTGCCAAGACCCTCCACAGTCCCCTTGAGCTGGACGGCGTTTTCCGCCTTGTTGCCCGGGAACTGTATCACTGCAGGATAGGATACATCCTTCATCTCCTGTCCTTTGTCGCCCTTGAGCTGCCTCTGCAGGAATATCTTCTGCTTTCCGGAGTCTGTCTTTAACGTGAACGCCGCCGAAATTATATGGCCGCTGACGGTCGAGCCATCCACCAGGGTTACAGTTGTCAGGAAATTTATAAATGGATACTCCTTCTCGTCAAAATAGTACTTCTCGGTCTTTCCAGCCTCCTTGTAAACCCACGGCTTCAGCATTTCAGAGGTCTCAACCTTGTTCTCTATCGAAACTATGTCCTGGAACCGGCACTGCTTCTGCCGTTTTTCCTTCAACGGGGAAACGGTCAGGGGATTCGAGCCGATCATGGTCAGGACTCCGCTGACCGCCGAGCCGTCGTTCATCGTGACGATCGCTTCTGCGCTCTCGGGCTCCTTGTCGACAGCGGCCAGAGGCACCACCAGCCAGAGGAGCATGGCGGCCCAGGATAATATTTTAAAATTGAATTTCATTTTCCATACCTATATATAATACGCTGCCGGAGACATTGCCTTATCAGCTAAACAAGATCTGTCCGCAATCTCCTGGCTGTTCGCAAAGAAACGGCAAAAAACTCATCGCTCATATCAGGTTGAACCTCCTCCTTAAAATCCATTCGCCTGCCAGCAGGAAAAGAAGTACGGCGAAGAACCACGGCGTCTCAAAGACAAGCCTTTTCTCCCTCTCGATCCTGTTCTTGGACATTATCGAAGAGATGTCGTTCTCAAGCCTTCCGCGGTCATCAGCGCCATAGATATGTTTTTCCGATGAATAATCGAGGAACCTGGCCATCTCAGACTTCATATCCCTCCCCTCCTTGATCGTCTCGCCGCATAGGACCAGGCTGAACCTCTGGCGCAGCATCTTGTCGCTCCCTGCGCATGAGACCTTCAGCATGTACCTTCCGGTCTTTATCGAGCTGAAGGTGCATTTATAGAATCCGCCCCTGCGCTCCAAAGGCATCGAGGCGTAGACGGCCCCTGTGGCGGCATCGAACAAGTCTGCATTGATCTTCAACCCGGTTTTTTTGTCATCCGGCAGATTGACCACCGCCTCCACGTCAAGGCTGTCTCCTGGGACGATTTCAGTCCTGTTCAGGGAGATCTTCAGGATGTCGCTCTCGTTTCCAGCCTGCGCATATGTCACGAGCTGCTTCCAGAACCCGTTGAAGTTCGCCGTCCTCGTCGAAGGGCTGCCCCAGAGGTGGAAGGAGTTCGAAAGCACGCCTATCACAGTTCCCTTGCCGTACTTCTGCATGGCCACCAGCGGAAGCCGCGACCCCTGCGAATCCGCCCATAGCAGGACTTTTGCGCCGCCCTTGACAAGCTTCACGGGATTGACCGCGGTCAGGACGAAATCCTGATCCCCTGGATTTGCGGATATTATCTCACCTATCCTTTCTGAGAAGATGTTCGGCTCGACGTCCTTTGATGAGACCTTGAAGCTGCCGGAGATGAATGAATCCTCCGCATGTATGAACGGGGAAAGCCTCCTGATCGGGGAGTTCTCGGCGAGTACGCCGAACGAATCCTTTCCGCCAAGGAGTATCAGGCTGCCTCCGGCGCTGACGTATTTCTCTAAAAG
>CAZDNQ010000235.1:0-7315 GCA_964506605.1 uncultured Victivallis sp.
GAAGGACAAGAAGGTAGCCTTCGAGGTGCTGCTGAAGGAGCAGAAGCTGAAGGCGCAGGAATGCCTTTATATCGGCGACGATGTCGTGGACATCCCGATCATGAGGCAGGCGGGGATATCTGTGACAGTTGCAGACGCCCCGGAATATATGGACGCATACTGCGATTTCCGCACGAAGCTGAAGGGCGGAGAGGGCGCCGTAAGGGAAGCAATAGAAATTTTACTGAAGGAAATGGGACAATGGGATTCTCTGATGGGAAAATATCTGTCCTGACGGTCCTGCTGCTCTGCGCCGCCTGTTTCTCGCTCCTGTTTGCAGGGGTTGTTTCAGGTGAGGACGAGACATCGGTCGTCCTGAAGAAGTTCAAGCTTCCGGAATACAACAACGACACAGGGAACCTGGACTACATCATATATGGCGATGAGGCGCAGAACATAGGGATCATCGTAAATCTCAAGATGCTGAAGATTGAATGGATAGGCAAGGACGTCGGCGAAATAAAGGGTATTGTCACGACACCCTCCGGGATATATGACCGTTCCACGAAGATAATCAGGGGTGACGAGGAAGTCCATTTCAGGTCTGCGGCCATGGATGTCGACGGCGTCGGCTTCGACGCGGACCAGAAGAGCCAGACTATACATATAAGGACCAAGACCAAGGTTATCCTGCGTGCCAACCTCATGACGGAAAAGGAAAATGAGGCCATCAGGAAGCAGGAGGCTGGAAACACATTAAAAGAAGGCAGTGAAAAGAAATGAAGATAAGCATGCAATACATTTTCAAGATTGCCGCATGCGCGGCGGTCTTTTCCTTGGCGGCGGCGCCAACTTTTGCGCAGTTCTCGTTTTTCCAGCCGCAGGGCTCCGGCGCGGACACCAAGAAGAGATCAGGCAAGGCTCCGACGGTCATAAACTCGGATTCCATGGACCTGGACATCGGCAAGAATACCGCGGTCTTCACGGGGAATGTCAATGTCGATGACGAGGAGATGACCATCACGTGCAAGAAGATGACCATATATCTCGAGGACAAGAAGCCCGATCCCTCGCTCAAGCCGGGCGAAGCCAAGCCCGAGGAGGGCAAGCAGGTCTCCAGGATCATCTGCGAGGAGGATGTCGTGATCATAAGGAAGCCTTCCAGCGACAAGGAGAAGAGCGAGGGCGAACAGAGGGCGACAGCCGGGCATTCCGACTATGATGTCAAGACCGGCAAAGTTGTGCTGACAAAGGATCCCGTCCTCATGAGGAATGATGATGTGCTCAAGGGCGAGGTAATTGTATTCTGGAGGGACAGTGAAAAGGTGGAGGTCACCGGAAAGAGCGAGATGAGGATGACTTCCGATGCACCTGGCGCGGAGCCGAAGCAGGAGAATGAGACTGTCAAGCCTCCTGAAGACAAGGGAGACAGGAAGACGCCCCAGGACAAGGCTCAGAAAAACAAATAACGGAAGATTCAGATATGGAAAAGACTGTAGCCAGGACTTCACTGCTCAAGGCCGAGAACATGTTCAAGGCATACCATGGCAGGAGAGTCGTGAATGATGTGTCGATGTTCGTCAACACCGGCGAGGTTGTCGGTCTTCTCGGGCCCAATGGCGCAGGCAAGACGACAAGTTTCTACATGATCATGGGGCTGATAAGGCCGGACGGCGGCAAGATCTCGTTCAGGGACGAAAACGTCTCCAATGTCCCTATGTTCAAGCGCGCGAGGATGGGGATGGGGTATCTTGCCCAGGAACCTTCGATCTTCAGGAAGCTTACCGTAAAGGAGAACATTCTCGCCATTCTTGAGACGCTCGACATAACCAGGAAGGAGCGCGTGAAGAGGCTTGAGGAGCTCCTGAACGAGCTAGAGCTTGCACATCTCTCGAACCAGAAGGCGATGACCCTCAGCGGCGGCGAAAGAAGGAGGCTCGAGATAACCCGCGCACTCGTCACGAATCCGTCCTTCATAATGCTCGACGAGCCCTTCAGCGGCGTGGATCCTATCGCGGTGTACGACGTCCAGAAGATTATCGCCCAGCTGCGCGACAAGGGCCTCGGAATCCTGATAACCGACCACAATGTCAGGGAGACCCTCTCGTGCGTCGACAGGGCCTACCTCATGTGCGAGGGCAGGATACTCTGCGAGGGATCGAGCGACTATCTAGTGAACGACGAGAAGGCGAGGGAGCTCTATCTCGGTCCGAAATTCACAATGTAACCAAGGATTGCAGGATTTCCTGCATAATATATTCAGCCCAGTAAAACAGGAGGTATTAAAATGGAAATCATCGTAAGCGGACGCCACTTGTCAGTGACCGACGCAATCAAGGCCTACGCCCAGGAAAAGCTTGAAGCTGTCCTCGAAGGCTACCACAAGATCAGTTCCGCCAGAGTCGTTCTCGACGTGCAGAAATCACGCTGCAAGGCCGAGATCATTGTGCACGGGAAGAACATCAACGTCGAGGCTGACGAGGAGTCTTACGACATGTACGAGTCGATTGACAAGGCGATCATCAAGATAGACCACCAGATCTCAAAGTACTTCGACAAGATCCAGGACCACCACAAGCAGGCCAAGGAACGCGAGAAGGTCAAGGGGAAGATTGAAAAGTCCCAGGAGGAATAAGGTTCTCTCCGACAGCATGTCTGTCCGGGGCCTTTGCCATGACTAAGACAAAATCCGTAACAGTTTCACGTTTCTTCAAGGACACCGAGAAGATCCTCAAGCTCCAGTGGGTTTCCGGAAGGAACGGCGGAGACAGGGAGATTACCGAGGGGTCGATCCAGCGGCCCGGTCTCGCCCTGGCGGGCTTCTTCGATTATTTCGCCGACAAGCGCGTCCATATAATCGGCATGGCGGAGTATGCATACCTGAATTCGCTTTCCGAACAGGACCGTTCCACGGCTATCAGCAAATACCTCGAGGAATACATGCCCTGCATAGTGTTTGCCCGGGGCCTGTCGCCTGATCCCCTCTTCATAGAGATGAGCAATGAGATGGGGCTCCCAGTTTTCATTTCTTCGATGGTCACATACCATGTGATCAACGGGATTGTGATATATCTGGAAAGGGAGCTTTCACCGAGCATAACTGTGGTCGGCAACCTTGTCGAGGTGCAGGGAACCGGCGTCCTCATCCGCGGAGCCAGCGGCGTGGGCAAGAGCGAGTGCGCATTGGCGCTCATACGGCGCGGCTGCGCCCTCATCGCAGATGACGTGGTCAAGGTCAGCCATCCCGGCGGTTCATCGCTTGTTGGCTGCGCCGCAATGGACGAGATGTTCGGCTTTATCGAGATCCGCGGGCTCGGCCTTATAAATGTCATCCAGCTTTTCGGCGTGTCGGCATTCCGCCAGAGGAAGGAAGTCGACCTCGTAATCACCCTGAAACCCTGGGAACAGGTCCAGAAGGTGGAGCGTACAGGCCTGGAGACGGAAAACTACAGGCTCCTGGGTTTCGACATCCCGCATATCACCCTTCCTGTCGCGCCAGGACGCGAAACTGCCAACCTCGTAGAGATAGCCGCGCAGGAGTTCCGCATGCGTTCGCTGGGGCTCCACGCCGGCAAGGTCCTCAACGAGGCGATAATCAAGCGGATCACGCCGCACTGATTCGGAAGAGATAATTGCAGCGTCTGTGAATTCCAAGCTCCAATAACGCAAGCTCCAAACAATATTTAAAAATGGAAAATCTCAGACAAGTTCATCAGCGCCGGGGAAAAGACATGGATTTGCCCAAGTCTTGTTTGAGGTTTGAAAACTGGGAATTGTTTGAGTTTTGGAATTTGGAACTTGGAGCTTCTGCTGTATGAACCAGAGAAACACATGGCTTATGGCTTCCGATGAGGAGCTCTTCAGATCCTGCAGGATGCAGGCTTTCAAGGCTTCCGGCCATGGCGGCCAGAAGGTCAACAAGACTTCTTCCGCTGTAAGGATAGTGCATGGGCCGACAGGCATCGAGGCGACTTCCTCCGAGAGCCGCTCACAGCACGAGAACAGGCATCATGCCCTGAGAAAGCTCAGGATGAGGATTGCGCTGGAAATCAGGTCCGAAGACAGAACCGCCATTGACAATTTCGAGATCGGCATGTCTAATCCCGGATATCCGCTGCTGGTGGCGATGCTCCTCGATGAGCTTCACAGATATGGTTACAGGCTTGCGGAATCCGCTGGCGCGGTCGCTCTGAGCACGGGACAGCTTGTGCGCCTCCTGGAAAGGGACTCCGAACTGTGGCAGAAGATAAATTCCGGACGCAAGACCAACGGACTCAGGCCGCTTGTCAAAAATTAAATGTCCTCAGCAGCGCAATTTATGCGCGTTAGTTCAGAACTTATGAAAAAACTTGTCTATATAATTCTCGGGCTGATCTTCATACCCCTGATCATCGCATTCATTTTCATCGCCATTCCCCTTTTCCTTCTGTTTTTGCTTTTCCTGAGGATGTTCACCGGCGGAAGAAGTAGGACCTCCTCGCGCAGCAGTCCGCCCCCGCGGCAGCGGACAGCCGTCCCTCCGTCAGACGACATCTACGATGTGGAATGCGAAGTTGTCGATGATGAGAAGAAGAAGTAGGGCATCAGCTGCCTGGATGCGGACATGTGGGTGTTCACTGCTTCAGCCGCGGGAAATTTTCTTTCCTGACATGAAATACAGATGCAGATAGCTCGCGGATACGTTCTTGTACTTGATCCCTGCCGGTCTCCATTTGCTTTCCCTTGCCCCTCTCGTCATGAACGCAGGTTCGATGCTGTCCGACAACGGATGTGCCGAGGACCAGTGGAATTCATGCCCGCGCAGTATCATGCCCTTCCAGCCAAGGAATGATGCGGAAACGGGTCTTATCTCCCTGTAGCCCAGGGTATGCAGTCTGCCCTCCATCCTTATTGAGTACGGAATCACTCCCGCCATATTGTATCTTTTGCGGCCGCTGGAAATGCTTCTTGACAGATACATGAATCCCCCGCACTCGGCCAGGATATGCCCGCCGGAATCTGCGAAGTCCGCAACTGACTTCAGCATGGACTTGTTCGCCGACAGCTTCCCGGCAAACACCTCAGGGAATCCCCCGCCGATATAAAGCGCTGAAATCTCCGCAGGGAGGCGTTTGTCCTTGAGCGGGGAGAAAAAGACAAGTTTGTGTCCGAGTTCCCGCAGCACATCGAAATTGTCCTCGTAGTAGAAGTTGAACGCATCGTCGTATGCGATCCCTATTTTCAAGGGATGAACCGGCGAAGCGGTGAACCGGCGAAGCGGCGAAAATAAAGAAGTGGAATTCTGTTCTCTCCTTTTTGATTTTGCAACTGACGACTGACGACCCTCCTTCGCCAAGGCTTCGAAGGGCAGGCTGACGACCGACGACTTTAGTATTTTATCAATATCAACATTCTTCTCGCAGATCTCCGCCAGCCTGTCGAACCATTTCTGAGTCTTCTTGTTCTCAAAGGCCGGGACAAGGCCGAGATGCCTTTCTGGAAGTCTCAGGGAATCATCCCGTGGTATCCAGCCAAGCAGCGGTGGAAGGCCCGAGGCTCTTAAGGAATCCCGCAGGATGCCTGCATGCCTCTCAGATGACACATTGTTTGCAATGACTCCGATTATCCTGATTTTCCTGTTGAACTCAGCGTATCCTTTTACAATCGGGGCTATGCTTCCGGCCATGCCGCGCGCGTTTACGGCAAGCAATACCGGAACATCCAGCTTCATTGCGACATCCGCAGTGCTTCCTTCAAGCTTTCCGGGCTTTGCTCCGTCAAACATCCCCATCACGCCTTCAATGACTGCACAGTCAGCACCGCTGGTGCCTCTTGAAAATACCTGGCGGACTTCATCCGTCAGCCAGGTGTCGAGATTCCTTGAAGGACTGCCGCAGGCTGCCTTGTGGAAGGCCGTGTCGATGTAGTCGGGACCGCACTTGAACGGTGCTACCTGGAGCCCGCGCCTCTTCAGCGCCCTCAGAAGCCCGAGCGTGATGGTCGTCTTGCCGACGCCGGAATTCGTCCCGGCTATGCAGAATGCACGGAGCTTCTTCATTTTTTAATCCTGTATCCCCGCAGTGTATAAAGTTTCCCGTTCCTCAGGACAGTCTGCGAGTTTCCGATTATCACCAGTGTCGACATGTCCACGAATTCCTCCGGGAAATGATCGAGCGCTCCGCATACGGTGAGCTCGTTTGCCCTGCCGGCGTTTTTGACAATTCCGAATTTCGCATCTCCGCCTCTGGCCTTCTTCATATATTTGATTGCATAGGCAAGCAGATATTTCCTGCTGTGGCTCCGTGGATTGTAGATGGCGCAGACCATGTCGGATTCTGCAAGGAGGCGCAGCCTTTTCATTATAGTATTCTTCGGAGTAAGAAGATCCGACAGGCTTATTATTGCAAAGTCGTTCATCAGCGGAGCGCCAAGAGATGATGCGGCTGAAATTGCGGCGGTTATTCCTGGAACTGCCGCGATTTGTACTCCCTTGTACTTTTCCTGTTCGGCCAGTTCGAGGATTAGGCCTGTCATCCCGTATATCCCCGCATCGCCGGAGCATACGACGGATACATTCTTTCCTGATGCCGCCTCTTCGAGCGCAAGGCGGCACCTCTCTATTTCATGGGTCATGCCGGTCGCTATCTTTTTTTTGCCTTTGATGAGGGACGGAATCTGTTCAAGATATCTGCCATATCCTGCGACGGTATGTGAATTCCTGACTGCGGATTTCGCATCATCTGTTATCTGTCCGATCGCTCCGGACCCTATACCGACAGCAGTAAGTGTCCCCCCTGGACTCATTGTTTCCGCAATGGCGATGGTTATCTTTCCTGCGAATTTCTCCTTGGGCGAAATTATCCTGCCTCCGGCGGCGATCGCGGCGGCCTCGCATACGCTGCCTGACTCGATGTGCTTCCTGACCTTCTCGGAAGGCGAGGGGACGTCTATCCTGGACAGCTCTTCAGGAGTGAAGAAGGCAAGCCTTATCCCATTTGCCTCGGCATATTCGAGGAGACCCGGCTCATCAGCCTTGAGAGTGCAGGTGGCGATCAGGTCGAATTTCTTAGCGCCTGCGGCATGGCCAATAGCCTTTGATATCTCCTCGCAGGTCGTGCCACGCCTGCATCCCAGCCCGATGATGAACTTTTTTATTTTCATTTCTTTAACCGTAATACAGGCATATTGCCTTCTTTGATTTGTTTCGCGAATACAACTATTTCGTCAAGACACCTGTCTGGTCTCTCTATATGCTTTAAATTCTTATTGGAGGCGTAATGCTTTTTGAAAACCCGTACAGGGAACAGCAGGCCGCTCTTCTTGCCCCCCAGCTGCATCGCGTTTAGCCCGTTTCACT
>CAZDNQ010000236.1:0-7313 GCA_964506605.1 uncultured Victivallis sp.
CATCGCGCTGAACTTCACGCTCTTTGCCACCGACAAGAAGCATCGCCGCATCAAGATCATCTGCCGCTACCAGCAGTATGAGACCACCAACAAGATCATAGCCCGCGTAGTGAACGGTTCCCCCAGGAAAGGATTAATATGGCATTTCCAGGGCAGCGGCAAGTCC
This sequence comes from uncultured Victivallis sp., assembly GCA_964506605.1. Classification (GTDB taxonomy): domain Bacteria; phylum Verrucomicrobiota; class Lentisphaeria; order Victivallales; family GWF2-50-93; genus GWF2-50-93. The sequence goes on from CAZDNQ010000236.1 coordinate 167, forward strand.
CTGCTCATGGTTTTCGCCGCCCAGAAGCTCAGACTTCATTCCAAGCTTGGCAATCCTACAGTGATAATCGTGGTGGACCGAATTGATCTCGATACACAGATTACGGCAACCTTCAACGCCTCAGACGTTCCGAACATGGTTGGCGTAAGCACGCGACAGGAACTGCAGTCCATGCTTTCACAGGATGTACGCAAGGTGCTAATCACTACGATTCATAAGTTTGCCGAGGCCGATGGTCGATTGAATGAGCGTTCAAACATCATCGTGATGGTGGATGAGGCGCACCGTACACAGGAAGGCGACCTCGGACGCAAGATGCGCGATGCGCTTCCCAATGCTTTCCTATTCGGGCTTACAGGTACACCTATCAACCGTGCTGACCGCAACACATTCTGGGCTTTCGGTGCCGACGAGGACGAACAGGGCTATATGAGCCGCTACTCATTCCAGGATTCAATCCGCGACAAAGCCACGCTTCCACTCCATTTCGAAGCACCGGAAGTGAGACTTAAGATAGACAAGGCAGCAATAGATGAAGCATTCAGGCAAATTACCGGAAGCCTGAGTGAACAGGATAGGGACGATCTAGGCAAGCGCGCTGCAAAAATGGCCGTGCTTGTGAAGAATCCAGAGCGCATCCGCTCTGTGGTGCAGCATATTGTCACGCACTACCAGCAGAAGGTGGAGCCGAATGGCTTCAAGGCGCAGGTGGTGGTTTTCGACCGCCAGTGCTGCGTACTCTATAAGAATGCGATGGATGAACTCATCAGTCCGGAAGCCAGCGCCATAGTAATGACATCCGCTCAGGGAGATCCCCCGGAATGGAAACAGCACAGCCGGGACAAGGACGCCGAGGAAAAGCTGCTCAACCGCTTCCGCGATCCTGCCGATCCTCTCCAGTTCGTGATAGTCACAAACAAGCTGCTGACGGGCTTTGATGCCCCCATATTACAGGTGATGTACCTCGATAAGCCGATGAAGGACCATAATCTCCTGCAGGCCATCTGCCGGACAAACCGCACCTGCGGCCAGGAGAAGACGCACGGTCTGATTGTGGATTACATCGGAATCTTCGATGACGTGGCCAAGGCTCTCGACTTTGACGAGAAGGCGGTACAGCAGGTTGTCTCCAATATTGAGGAACTACGCAAGGCTTTGCCGGACCAGGTTCAGAAATGCCTGGCTTTCTTCAAAGGAGTTGACCGTACTGTCGGAGGTTACGAAGGACTCAGCGCGGCGCAGCAGTGCCTGCCGAACAACGACACCCGCGATAAGTTTGCATCCCATTATATTGTCCTCGGGACGATATGGGAGGCGTTGTCTCCAGATCCATGCCTAAGTCCATACGAAAAGGACTACAAATGGCTCACGCAGGTCTATGAATCCGTTAAGCCACCAAGCGGCAACGGCAAACTGCTCTGGCATTCCCTCGGTGCGAAGACGATAGACCTCATCAACCAGAATGTCCATGTCGAGTCCGTGCGGGACGATATTGAGACCCTTGTTCTTGATGCGAAGGTCCTGAATGACATCCTGAAGGAAGCCGATCCTGCAAAGAAAGGCAGGGAGATTGAGATTATGCTGGTAGCCCGCCTGCGCAGGCACCTGGGGCATGCCAAGTTCATGAAACTCGGTGAGCGTCTGGAGAAAGTCAAGGAACGGCACGAACAGGGCTTCCTCACCAGCCTGGACTTCCTCAAACAGATTCTTGAAATCGCAAAGGACGTCCTTGAGGCTGAGAAGGAAAGCGACCCCGAGGATGAGCGCGATCGGGCCAAGGAGGCCCTTACCGAACTATTCAACGATGCAAAGAGCAGGAACACCCATATCATTGTAGAGCGTATCGTGAACGACATAGATGAGATTGTCAAGAAAGTCCGTTTCCCGGACTGGCAGCACACGAGCCAGGGAGAACGCCTGGTCCAGAAGGAACTGCGGAAGGCCTTGCTGAAATACAAGCTGCACACCGACCAGGCTCTCTTCGATAAGGCCTACGCGTACATCCGCCAGTATTATTGATGATTAGCTAAAGTAGAATTAAGAAATCATGATAACAAACATACCCACAGCTTATGACTTTCTGGAGGCGGGAGTTTCCTTCCTCAATCTCTCGTGGAGTTCCGCTATAGGACTTATGCTTAAACTTAATAATAGGGAAGTTGAAGCTTCATCAGAGGTTGATGAAGTTCCAGATGGTTATTGGGATTCAGCACAGAAACCACTAGGGGTAGCTCTGATTTTAATGTGATTTATAAACAAGGTTCAAAACCGAAAGTCGGAAGGAACTCCCCATGTCCATGCAGGAGCGGGAAGAAGTATAAAAGGTGCTGTGGAAAATGATAAATTAGAGAGACTGCTCAGCTCACATACCTGGAACGATTTCATGCTTTTAGAATCGATAGCGCGCAAGGTTTTTCCATGTCAGGATTTGTCGGATTTTATGTCAACCCATGCTTCAGATTTATCGAAATATAGCTACCCGAGTTCATTCTCTCAGGGGGTTGTACTGATGGCGCATGTTGGCTCATCCTCATTACAACAATTCGAAGCATATAACACAGACGTACGCAGCAATTCGCGGAGCGGCTGCTCTGATTCAGATATAAATTCTCTGTAGGATTCCTGAAGGGGAGGTTCCATGATTGTGGCGTACTCCATGTCCTTACGCAACCACTTGTCATAAATGAATACGACTTCAAGTGCTTTATCAAAGCACGGAGGTGCAGGAAATGGCTCCTGGAGTGTCCGGTGAGCAGCGTAATTATCGCGGAAATCGAGCATCTTCAGCCAATATATTTTTCAGTCGGCAGGAGATAAATCAGCTTCCACCTCAAGCAATCGGCGGAATGCCTTTATGTGACGATCCTTATTTTTTGCTGGTAGCTTCTTCCAATGAGTAGGATTATTGTCTGTTCCGAAGACCATGCACCAATCGATCACAGCTCGGAGGAGGTGCGCATCGATAGTCCGTGTCCAAAATTCAGAATGAACCTCTTCCTCCTTGTAGAGCCTGAAGAGTACGCGGTAGTATGAGAGATGACATATGAAATTCTTTAGAATTGGATACTGTACACTGAAGATTTCATCGTTGATCTGCATTGGTTTGTCAATCTCCCTTGTCAGATTGTGTTGTCATTTTGATAATATATCCGTACACGGGTGCGTGGCAAGGATATTCAAAATTCAAGTCTTACTCGAAGCCTTGCAATCATTGCATTCGCATTCCCCTGTTGCGCCGTCATAATACCAATGGTCTGTAGTCCTCTTTCCGCAGTGGATACAGGTTCCCGCCTTGGCATTTGGGACTTGCACAGGATGAACGGGTTCTTGTGAGGGATTCATATGCTGTTCATGCCTTCTGGCCTCCATTTCCTTTCTCCTGGCATCCAATGCGGACGCCTTTTTTCTGTGTTCCAGCAACAGTTCGTGCTCACTGGGATGAACAAACTCCCCGTTTGCTGGAGATATCATCAGTTCCGACAAAGAGCTTGTGCGTTTGTCACCGGCATAGACATGGGGCTTGTGAAAAGGCAATAAATTCCGATAAGTCGTCAATGTTCTGCTGTCAGCATTAAGATAGTGCAAGGATTGCTTGACATCAGCATCATAGGATTTCCCTTCCAACTCGTCATCATATGCCGAGGGCTTCATGAAATCGCGCTCAGTTGTGGTCAGGGAGAGACGTCTAGGGTTCTCGGTATCTATTTTCATCATTCCGCTGGTGAATACCCAATTCACGTTTTCTTCATGGGCAAAGGACACATGCTTAAGCCAGTCCCTGTCCTCTGGCTTCATTCCCGAAGCAAAGATCCAGTAGGCGAATATCTTGGAACCTTTTTCAACCCAACAATCGACTGGTCGGAGCAGACCTTCATCATCGAGCTTCTTTTCGATTGTAACAGCGTCGCCATATTTGGATACCAGCCATTCGTAGAGGACAGCCCTGGTATTCCTCAGGTCAGAGGATTCGTCCTCATAGACGCATTCATCAGAGAGATGCTTGTGGGCGAAATGTGGTCGTCTTTCCTCACCTGCGCGGATTCTGACAGGCTGCCTACATCCCTGGCATGCCAGTTGATCAAGCCGGCCTGCTTCACGCAAGTTCCCGATGGCAGCTTCTGCTGTCCACTCCGGATCGAGGATTACGACTTCCCTGCCAGTAGATTTATTCAGGCATTTGAACATGGTGGAATATAGCTTCGCAAATCATGTTTTCACGATTTTGAATCCTAGATATTCCTTTCCCCGCCATTCGCAATAAACTCAAGGGCGGCTGATTCCGGTATCCGGACAGCCCTCCCAAGTCGGATAGTCTTTATATAGCCGCCATAGACAAGCCGGTTCATCGTTGGCCTCGATACTGAAAATTCTTCCATAAGCTCATTGATAGAATACAGTTTTACACTCCTTGGCGACCTGATTGTCTTCTGTGAATTCGATTTCATTTCCCATAGCTCCTTGTGTTTGTATTTTTCTTATGGCTTGAAAGGAATCTGTCCAAATCATTGATATCATACAGGATCTTGCCGGTCTTGCCGGCGCCTATCTTTATCTGCGGAAGCTTATCAGCCCTGGATAGTGTCCACCGTGATAGGCTACTGTAGGTAACGGCACTCCTGACATCCAAGTATCGCTTACCGGTTCTGCTTGAAGACTGGACTAGCTCGAATTCCAGCCCATAGGGTTCCAGAAGACATTCAATCGCAGATTTAATGTTGTCGGGTATATTTGCCATAGCTCATTTCTCCTTTCTATATGGTTCTGGATTCGAAAATTGTCGGAATATAGTGCAAGTGGAGTCATTTTCACTCAGGTACGTAATGGCCTACCTCTTATTGATGGGATTTTACGTACAGCTCTCATAGTTTGAAAATCCTCGTTTACAATGTAGGTTAACAGCACGAAGAACGAAATATGAAGCCGGCTTAACCATCGGCAAAATGAGCAGTGAGCGATCCCTGCCGATTCGGACTACATCCGGATTACGAATCAACGAATAACAGTTCCGCTGAAACACGTAATCATGGAGGGTTATCATGCACGAACTTCCACTTGTCCTTGAATCAATGAAATCGAACCTGCCTGAGATAGTGTTCGGAGATGCCGCCGCCAGGAATCCGGTCTACACAGGAATAAAATCATTCTGTGAGAGCGCTGGAAATGAAAAGGTGCTGGACACCAGGATCCTTAGAAGATACCTGTTGATGGCCGGCACCGCGAAAGCACTCGAATATTTGGCGAGGATAGAGAAGGCCGAGGACGGCAAGTTTTCCTAATCGGATACTGCACTACGGTCACATGCCTGCAAGATCAACTTTTCAAAGCACTCCTTGAAACCGGTTCCTATGCCCTTTGAGGCATCAGCCTTCATAAGCGACAGAGATTTCCGCTCGTATTCCAGCAGCTTTTCAGGAGAGCCTACAGCATTCCTAATGCCCTCGTCTAAAAGGGCAAACCTCATCGCCGCCGCTTCGGGAGTGAAAAAGCGCCTGCGGTCGCGCCTGATTTCATTTTTATGCACATTGAATCCGACCAGTGCGAGAAGTTCCTGCTGCGGCGGCGGGATCTGCGGCGGCCTTCCACGGCGGCCTTTCTCAAATGCTTTCCGGAAGATCCTCCTCAGAAGCGTTTTCTGTCTCTGAAGCAGATAGCCTTGGACTGCGACAAGGCTTTGTGAAACGGGGATATAGCGTCTCCTGCGCTTGCCATCCTTGTACTCAACTAAATATAGACTGGCTGAAATTAATCCTGACTTTTTGTTTCTCTTGTTTATAATTTCAAACATCTTTCCCTCCAGGTAGCCGTGGCTGTTCCGGCGTTTCTTCCCGCTTTGTTCCTTTTTGGTCACTGGTGTTGTATTGCAGATTTATTTGTTCAGCTTTATTAAAAAAAACATTGCCTGCTACAGCATTTTTCACGCGGTGATGGCTTTCAATCACTTGCAGAAGCATTTTATCGGCGCGCGTCTTGATCTCCAAGGCCGATTTGAACGGCGAATTAGGATTGGTAAAATTTTCGGAGATCGCCTGATCCCTTACCGAGGCCATCATCATTCCGGCCATCTGCGAAATTCCGATATAGCTCGCAACTTGGGCGGCCATGATTTCATCAATGACTTCCTGCCTGCGGGCGGGATCTTTGTACGCGTCCTTGATCTGGCACCCACCATGGGTATAGAAAAGATTCGGCAGCATCGTCATCTCACCGCCACTCTGGGTGAAATGAAGCCCGATTCCATAGTTTTCGGTCTCCAGAAGATCCCTCCAGGAAGTCGTCTTTATTTTTTTGCTCAAGTCCACCCGGGTGCTGGGTTCGTCGGCGGATTTACTGGTGGCCAATGCGCTTTCCGTTTTTTCAACTGTTGCAGGCAGTGAAATTCCAGCTTGGAGTCTGTCCAGGCTGGGTTTAAGGTCACTGCGATCATACTCGTTTTTTTGAAGCTCATTAAGCACACTTGTGTGTCTTAGTGTATCGGGATCATCTTCCTCCTCTTTCAGCATGCATTGTGTCTGTTTCTTTATCGATGTGTCCATGGCAGCTGCCAGCCGGGCCTCAGCTTCGGCCTGGAGCCGATCTTCCTCCGCGCGGTTTCGGCGTCTGATTCCTTCTGCGATTGCAGGGACGTCGGTCTCTTCGCTAATCCCATTGTCATAATTGAAATGGAAATAGACCTTGCCGTCACGCACGAATGTGCTTTCTGAGTATCTCATTCTCATCCTCCCTTTGTTGTTTTATTCAATTCCGCCGACCGGATGCCGGATCCCCACAGGGGTATTGGACTCATGCCAGGATATTAGGATCCTCCACCTGGGAATTAGCCTGGTCAATTTGTCGACCGAAGTCCCAGTCTCCAGATACTCGGCAAGCCGTGAATGAGACACAGCGGCAATCATCCTAACCTCCAAATCTTCCAGGTCTTCCTGACTGCAGCAAGAAAAGGCCTCTTGCTGAATTTCGGTATCGTATACTGGTCAGGTATATAACAATAGCCGCGAGCAATATTGTCGGTCTTTAGGTGCTCAATATGCTGCTTCAATAACTGCTCTGTGGTAAGCGTCCGATCTACGATATGCATTTTCCAGTAAAGGCTCTCAACCAGGACCCCTCCAGCGGGACTCCACCAGAATTGTGGAAAATTTCTCGGTGA
>CAZDNQ010000237.1:0-7310 GCA_964506605.1 uncultured Victivallis sp.
TGATCTTCAGCGGACGGCATATCTTCTCATCCATTATCTCCGAGAAGGGCTTCCCTTCGACACGGCAGGCTATCTCCCCGACCAGCCAGCTGTAGGTTATCGCATGGTATTCTGACTTCGTGCCCGGCTTCCAGGCGGGCTTCTCCTTCGCCATCCTAGCGCACATCCTGTCCCAGTCGAGAAGATCCATGGCGCTGGTATGTGCCGGCATGTTGGGAAGCCCTGCCGTGTGGTTCAACGCCTGCCTGACAGTGATCTTATCCTTGCCGTTCACCCCGAACTCCGGCCAGTATTCTGCGATCTTCGCATCGTAGCCGATCTTTCCCTCCTCGGCGAGGACATGGATCATCGTCGCGGCTATCCCCTTGGTAGTTGAGAAAACAGGAAACAATGTGTCTGCCTTGACATCCTTTTTTTTCCTGGTATCCGCATATCCCGCCCAGGCGTCGGCGACAAGTTCACCTTCGAAATACGCCGTCACCTGGATTCCTAGTTCCCTTCCGGAATCGACAGCCTCATCAGCCATCTTCTGAACTTTTTTCTGGATATCTTTCATGGAAGTCTCCTGAGTATGTCGGGTTTCAACCCGGTGTTTGAATTGCCGGTTTAACCACAGCCATCCGGCGTGGCAGGAAACCGACATATTCTTTGCGGTATGAAAACAAGGATGTATTTATACACCCAAAACCTAGTTTTTTCCCAAGTAGAGGATGATTTTATGGCATTTAAAATCAACGCGCAAATCCTCTGAGGAGGACTGCTGCTGGCTTAATGCAGGAGTCTTCAGTTTGCAGCAGCGCAATTTATTGCGCGTTCTTAAAGTATTATAATCTTCAGCCTGTAATTCCGTCTTGCCTTTGTTCAACGTTTCTGATGCAGAAGATAAAATTATGACGACTCTTTATCGTAGAAACCAGGTTGACTGTGTTTCCAATTCATAATCCAGCCGGCAGGGGTTCCGGCGTTCCCAGTTAAAAAGACGCATTTCCTGCTGTATCATAAAAATCTTTAATTTTTTAATTACAGTATTGACAAAATGTTTACAAGGCATAAAATAGAGAAAGTTAATTGTAATATTGTATTACAAATAGAGGCAGGACGGAAATAGTGTTGGCCATAGGCAAAGTTATCTGCCAGAAAGGACAAAATGAAGCTACTTTCAAAATCTGAGACCATCGGAAATATCCTCTATAAAAAACTTTCTTCAGGCAAATACAGGCCAGGAGATTCCTTCCCCACCGAAGCGCAGCTCTGCAATGAATTCGGCGTCAGCCGTACCGCCGTCAGGGAGGCCCTTAGCGGACTTTCAAGGGAAGGGCTGATCAAGAGATCCCCGCGCAAGGGAACTGTCGTCCTGAAATCATCTTCACAAAAGACCGTCATAGGTTTCATGTCCAGCCTCCTCTACCAGCAGCCGGTAGCCGGGAAAAATTATTTCGACACGACCCACTTCGTCCATTTCACCGAGTGGATGCAGATTCTTTCCCTTGAGGCCGCAAAACATGGCGCGACACTTGTCCATGTCCCGCGCTTCCAGAACGATGAGGAGCTTGTGTCAATGATCAGGAACAGCAATATCTCGCGCATGATCCTCTTCGGAGCTGACTGGCTCCAGGAACAGAAAAAGATCCTGGACAAGCTGAAAATAGTTTCCTGTTCGATATTCGAAACCGAAAACAAAGATGACAACTATGTCGTCTTCGACAATCTCGACGGTGCACGGCAGGCAGCTTCATATGTGTTGGCGAAAGGGCACAGGGACATTGTGATACTTACCGGAAATCAGAAATATAAGGGATATGCCGAAAGGGTTTCCGGATTCATGGATGTATTCGCGGAAAATGGGATTGCCAGGGAATCAGTCATAGTGATCCAGTGTGCTGATGAAGGCGTCAATGCCGCATATAACGCCGTCAGGGAATGTCTTGTTTCAGGCCGTCCGGAAGTCTTCCTGTGCTGCAGCGATTTCATGGCGCTGGGCGCGATGAATGCGGCAGTTGAAAGAGGGCTGTCGGTCCCGGGTGACATCGGAATCATGGGATTTGACGGACTTATTTCGCTTGACAGCCTGCGTCCGAGGCTTTCCACCATCCGGACACCGAAAAACGAAATCGCCAGCGAGGCGATCAAATTCCTGGCAGGTCAAGACAAGGAAGGCATCCATCTGGTAATCAAGCCGGAAATTGTATTGGGGGAAACCTTATAACGAACGGCCCTTACGGGTTTACCCGCCTTTGGCGGCGTCGTAGGCGACCAGGGCTTAAATACGAACATATTTCCAATTGCTTTGAATAAGTTTGTAGTCAATGCCGTGAGGCATGTTCTTAGATTATTTGGAGATGATCAAATGAAATACATTTCACATGAGAGATTCAGCCCGGCTTTGGCAAGGCGGAAATATCTTGCAGTGCATTCATCTTTATTCACCCTTATCGAACTTCTCATCGTAATTGCGATCATTGCAATCCTGATGGCCCTTCTCCTGCCGGCGCTCAAATCCGCCAAGGAGGCGGCGAAACGTGTTGGGTGCACTGGGAACGTCAGGCAAATCCTCCTCGCGAGCATTTCATATACTCTTGACAACGACGGCTGGCTTCCTCCATATTCCGCCAGCGGAGCCTATTATTATCTGCCGGGATACTGGTATTCCAGCGGATCCAGCAACAACGGTTCGACACATGAGAAGGCTCACAGCTTCAGCGATCTTACTTTCTTCCGCTGCCTCTGGCCGGAAAACATCTCAAGTTCAAAAATCTTCTTCTGTCCCACGAATGGCAGAAGCTCCACCGGCTTCGACACCTCCACCTGGGGAGGCAAAAGCTCGTATTATTATAATTTCATGAACAGGCCTTCGTTCTTTGGAACTCCCTACGTTCACGCAAAGATATTCAACAAGAAGGAGAATTCACTCATAATTGGAGAGCCGACCGATGTCAGCGCGACCGGAGGCGGAGCCCCTCATTCAAAGGAGAGAACGAGAATGGTGGGCGCCAAGGTTGCGTGCGGCGGCACCCACGGCTATCCCGACGGGCATGCCTCCTTCCTGTATCCCGGAGACGATGGTTACGCGCTGAGATATGATTTCAGGTTTTAGAAATATCTACGATATAAAGAATTGACAGGATATAGGCTGAAATCGAAAAATCATGAAAATCCTGTAATCCTGTCTATGAAATCTAACGTTCTAAATAGTAGGAGTGTTTATGAAAAAAAAGGCTGTAACGAGGGTAGGCGCAATTGTTCTTTTCCTAGGATGTATCCTGTCCGGGTTTGATCTTTGTGCGGGACTTGAACTTTCCCGTCTTTTCACCGACCACATGGTGATGCAGAGAAACATGCAGGTACCGGTCTGGGGATGGGCGGAACCCGGCGAGGAAATCAAGGTGACAATCGACAAGCAGGAGAAAAAATCCACGGCTGACAAAGATGGCAAGTGGATGGTGCGTCTCGATCCGATGGATACTGGAACTCCGCGCAAGATGACGGTCAAAGGGAAAACTGAGACCTTGGAATTCAATGATATCCTCCTCGGCGAGGTCTGGATCTGCGGTGGACAGTCCAACATGGAATGGAAGCTGATTGTGGCGAAGAACGGCAAGGAGGAGACCGCAGCGGCCGACTATCCCGAAGTCCGGTTTTTCTCAGTCGGCAATGGCACGACTCCTGAAGGGCCGGTCGAGCGTTTGAAGGATCATTATAATCCCGGCGAGTACAAGAGCTTCTGGCAGGCCTGCTCCCCTAAAAGCATAGGATCCTTTTCAGCTGTCGGATATTTCTTCGGAAGGGATCTCCAGCGGTCGCTCAAGGTGCCGGTGGGACTGATCTGGAATGCATGGGGTGCGACTCCGGCGGAATCCTGGATCAGCCGCGAAGCCATGATTGCTGACCCAGATATCAAGCCGCTCGTTGAACGCTGGGACAACACTGTCAAATTCGCGCAGACTCCGGAAGGGAAAAAGGAATTGGAGGAGGTTTTTGCAGAATATGAGGCAAAGCAGAAGGAGGCTCGTGCAAAGGGGGAATGGTTCTGGCGCTCCGACGCCTATCAGGAGCCTCTGAAGAAACTGAGCTGCCCCGGTACATTTTTCAACGGACGCGTCAATCCGCTTATTCCCTTCGCCATCCGCGGCGTGATCTGGTACCAGGGTGAAGGCAACACCGGTATGGGATATGCGTATAGGAAGCTTTTCCCGCTGGTGATCAAGGACTGGCGCAACCGTTGGGGACAGGGTGATTTCCCATTTATCTTTGTCCAGCTTGCCAATTGGAGCGGAAATTTTCCAAAGGAGCCACAGCAGAGCGAATGGGCGGAACTGCGGGAATCTCAGCTGAGGACTCTTAGCCTTCCGAACACCGCAATGGCAGTAGCTATCGACATCGGTGAGGCTGGGAATATCCATCCTGCCAACAAGCAGGATGTTGGGAAAAGGCTGGCTCTTGCGGCTCGCGGGACAGTCTATGGCGAAAAGATAGAGTATTCCGGCCCGATATACCGTGACATGAAAGTCGATGGCGATTCCATCCGGTTATCCTTCGACCATGTCGGAGGCGGACTCGTTGCCAAGGACGGAGAGCTTAAACAGTTTGCCATAGCAGGAGAGGATCAGAAATTCGTATGGGCTTCAGCCAGGATAGACGGGAATTCTGTCGTAGTGCACAGCGATGCGGTGGCGAAACCAGTTGCCGTCCGCTACGCCTGGGCGACCAATCCGGCAGGATGCAACCTGTATAACAAGGAGGATCTGCCAGCCTCCCCGTTCCGTACCGACGACTGGCGTGGAGTCACCACGGAGAAGGACTACAAGTCACAGATGAACAAGCCGATCTCGTTCAAAATAAAGAAATAAGGGAACCACTGAAAATGGACGAATGGAACGCAATCTTTAATTTGCGTGCTCAAGAGCTGGATTTGGAAAATGAAAACAACCGGAGGATTTAAATGAATATGGATAAAGGAAAGAGATTGACAATTGTTTTTGGATTCTGCCTTGCATTGGCAATCGCAATCTTCATGGGATCCTGCAGCAACCAGTCGGAACCGCCAAGCGTGAAACAGGAGACAATACGGAAGCCTCAGGTGCAACCGGCAAAGGAGACACCAGCTCCTGTTGAACCTGTGAAGGCCGCCAAAGTACCTGAAGTGAAAAAGACCACGGCTGAAGGAAACTGGCAGTGGTGTGGCTGGGGAGGAGGAGGATTCTTCCATTGCGCAGCCTGGCATCCGGTCAATGAGAATATCATAATCATGGGCGGTGATGTCGCCGGGATGTACAAGACCGATGACAAGGGCAGGAACTGGCGCCTTAGCAACAAGGGAATCTCCCATTACGGCGTGTTCTCCGTCGCATTTGCAAAAAGTTCACCGGACATAGTTTATATAATGACCCTTGATGGAATGTCCAGATCCAAGGACTGCGGTGAAACCTGGCAGACTCTACCGCAGACTGAGAAGGCGCAGCTGGACATCAGCTCGCATCGGCCGCTGAGCGTACGTGCGATCGCCGTCGATCCTGCGAATTCCGCAATTGTATATGCAGGCACGAAGAACGGAAAGCTCTTCAAGTCCGCCGATGAAGGTGAAAGCTGGAACGAACTTAAATATCTCCCGCAGGGAGCGGAAAAGAACAAGGCCGATTCGGATAAGACGAAGAATGTCGTCACTTCGGTTGCCGTAGCAAATGTAAATCCCAGAAAAGTGATCGTTTCGACATCCGAGAACGGGGTCTTCCTCAGCGAGGACGCCGGTGTGACCTGGAAGGCATGTGAAACTCCCAAAAAGACCATGTGCGTGTCAATCAGCCAGAGCGATGAAAAAGTCGCTTACGCGGCGTGCGCACAGGATGGCGTGTACAAGTCAGTCGACGGAGGGGCGACCTGGCGGAAGACCAGCGAGGGGATTGACGCCAAGGCCGTGATCCGCGAAGTATATGTCCAGCCGAAGGATCCGAACCGAGTCCGCTGCATAGGGTCAAAGAACAACTGGTCAGGAGTCGTCTATTCATCAGACGACGGAGGAGCCAAATGGGATTCTCTGTCGAGCAAGGTGTCGGTCAACCTTGATGATAATCCTACGATCCCGACGGACGGGAAGTATGCGGCAACCCTGAGCGACCTCAAGAACATCTGTGCGAATCCAGCAAATCCCGAGGAACTTTTCATCGCCGGCAACTGGCGCAATGTATTCAGCGCCGAAGATGGCAAAAACTGGCAGGAACGGAGCAGGGGCGCTGATATCAGCTGCATTCAGGACATCCAGTTTTTCAACGGCAAGGCCTATGCGGTCGTGATGGATGAAGGTCTTCTGACAAGTTCCGATGGAGGCAGGACATGGAAACAGCTTATTCCTTTGAAGTATACGGGAGGAGTCAGCGGCCACCAGTGGCGTGTACGGCTCATCAAGAACAATACTGGAGGTAAAATCATATCGACCCTCTCCCCGTGGACCGGGGAACCAAACAGGGTGCTGATCAGCGAGGACGGAGGGAAGAACTTCAAGATCGTAACTCAGGGGCTGCCTGACTATATCTCGTACAAGAACTGCATGTGGGGCCGTTCGTATCCGCGTGCCTTGGCTGTTGATCCGAACAATCCGGAGATCATGTATCTGGGTATGGACGGAGACCCGGAGCAGGACAAGGGAAAACCCGGCAACGGCATCTTCAAATCGATTGATGGAGGAAACAGCTGGAAGCTTCTGGCAAACCAGCCGAAATCGCACCTGATGTTCTTCGGGCTTGAGGTCGATCCCACGGATTCAAAGCGCATCTTCTGGGGAGGCAACAAGGAAAACGGGGGTCTTTATAGGAGCGAGGACAGCGGTGAGAGCTGGAAAAGGGTCTTCGACAAGGAGACAATGATCTGGAACGTAATGATTACTAAGTCTGGTACGATATATTGCGGAAACACCAACCTCTGGAAAAGCACCGACCATGGAAATACATGGCAGAAGGTTTCTGACTTCAATGACAAGCTGGCGATTGTCGGCATTACACATGATCCGGAAAACGAGAACAGGATCTGGATTTCAAAGGTTGCCTGGGGTGAGACTGTGGCAGGAGGTGTCCAGAAGACTGAGGATGGAGGAAAGACATGGAAGGACATCACCGGAAATCTTGAAGCGATGTATAGGAAGCCTCTGATCCTAAGGTATAATAATGATGCCCATGAGCTCTGGGCCGCCGGCGTGGGAATATTCAAAATTAAGGAGTAAGGAAAAGAACATGCCTTGCGGCATTAACTACTAACAGATTCAAAGCTCATGAAGCAAAATATCAAAGGGAGCATGCATGTATTTAAATCTCATCCACAGG
>CAZDNQ010000238.1:0-7303 GCA_964506605.1 uncultured Victivallis sp.
GGGGTCCGATCTCGGCAATCCGGAAAAAACCAATATGGTTGCACTGAATGCCTTTGCATTGATATGTCCCTCTGCAACTGAAATCAACGGATTACGCCGTCATACCTGGTCCGGCACTGATTTTAACGAATACGAGCATGCCGGATACTCGATTAATTTCCGTCTTGGCGGTACCTGGTCCAGTGATCCCGGACAGACGAAAACAAGTCAAATCAAGAAACCGGAGAAATTGGTTTATTTCATTGATGGCTATGGTCCAGGACCCTTTTGGGTTCCCTATGGCGTTGGATATTCGAGCTACTGGAATGGCTGGTACGATGACAGGCCCATGGTAGACACCTGGGGCTGGGTTACGCTGGGCTCCCGGTTTAACTTTGCCTACAGGCATAGCAATAAAAAATCCACAAATATGACTTTCGTAGATGGTCATGTGGAAGGAATTATTGATTTGCCCAAGCACAGTTCCGCTGGAGAAGTCACCGGCTTCTATTGATCAACGGAGAACAGGTTTTATCCTTTTAAAATAGAAATTTCCCGGAGGATGAAGATGAGAAAAATATTGTCGAGAAATTTAATGTGTACGCTGATGGCGATCTTTTCTGCAGGCTTGATGGAGGCAGCTTTCGCTGGAGAGCCGGCCGGACAGCTCGGTCTATCACAGGACGGCAGGATGCACCTCATTGTCAACGGGGCAGAATTATGTGCGCTCACCCCTCTGGCTGCGGACCAAGGCTGGAAGTTCTGCTTTTCGACAGCAACTCAGGCCCAGGACGATAACAGCTCAGGTTTCACCATCAAAGTGGGCAACACCGAAATAGCAGGAGAGGCGAAACTCGTCGAAAAGGATGGCAAAGGGGAGGCAAGCTGGAATTTCACGCCAAAAACGGAGGGTGCCGTCAATACCCTCGCTGTCAGCATGGAGTTCCCAATTGCGGTGCTTGGTGGCGGGACTTATGACTGCGACGGCAAAAAAGGAACGTTCCCGCCCGCATTCGGAGGAACTTCAGGCATCGGCGGAGGAGATGTTAATTCACTCGGCATAAGCTTTCCTGACGGCAGGAGCCTCACTTTGAATTTTTCCAAACCGGCATCGGTTGGCATCCAGGACAACCGCCAGTGGGGCGGACAGTCATATACCGTGCGCATCTCCCTTTCGAAAGGGCTTAATTTCCGCCTGAAGCCGGGGGAGAAATATTCGTTGAACACGACTGTGGGATTGTCCGGAGCCGTTGCCTGTTTCAAGGATCGTCCGGTGACACTTGCAGCCAATGACGAATGGGTGCCTCTCAAGGACGAACTCGAGATCGAGCCGGACTCTGCTCTTGATCTTTCAAAATATGGTTTTATCGACGGTCCCTGTGGTTCCAAGGGACGCGTGATCGCAACGCCCGAAGGACACTTCGCATATGCAAGCGATCCCAAGACCCCACGCCGCTTCTACGGTGTAAACCTCTGCTTTACCGCGCAGTATCTTCCTAAGGAGAAGGTCGACATCCTGTTGGACCGCCTGGTAAGACTCGGTTACAATACGATCAGGATCCACCACTATGAGTTCAATCTCACCAGTTCCCCGTGGAAACCGGGATTCGACTGGGATCCTGCCCGCGTCGACCAGCTCGATTACCTGATCGCCGGTTGTGCCAAGCGCGGCATCTGGATCACGACCGACCTTTATGTCTCACGGCCTGTCCCTGGAAAGCAGATCGGGCTCACGGGAGACAAGGCGAGCAATTTCAAGGCTCTTGTACCTGTATATGAGCCGGCCTTCCAGGATTGGGCCACGTTTGCACGCAAGCTTCTCGACCATGTCAATCCATACACTGGAAAGCGTATTGCCGAGGAACCGGCTCTCGCCTGGCTCTCTATGATCAATGAGGGCGGCGGATATGATGTGAAAATTCCCGAATGGCCCGCAGCATGGAACCGCTGGCTGGCTTCACGTTATCCAAACCGTGAAGACCTTGCCGCGGCTCTGGGTGATCTCACCGACAAGGAAGATCCCAAGGCCGGCACCGTCGTCATGCCGGACAATATCAAGAGCGGAACGCTCCGTGCCCGCCTCTGCCAGGTCTTCCTCGCGGAAAACGAAAAGGCGATGATCGAAAGGATGAAGGCAATTGTCCGTGACGAACTGAAGTGCCCGGCCCTGATCACCGACCTCAACTGCGGTCCGTATTCCGTGGCGATGCAGGCGACACGCAACAGCACCTTTGACTATGTAGACGACCATTTCTACGTCGATCATCCGGGCTTCCTCGACAAGCAGTGGCAGCTGCCCAGCAACTGCGGCAACGCCAATCCTGTGCGTGAAGGAGCCCCGGGCAGCAGCGGTTGCGCCAGCCTCAGGGTATGGGGCAAGCCATTCACGATAACAGAATTCAACTATTCAGGGCCCGGCCGCTTCCGTGGCGTAGGAGGAATTCTGACAGCGTCCATGGCGTCCCTCCAGGACTGGGATGCGCTCTGGCGTTTCGCTTATGCCCATGCTGACAAGGCTATTTTTGAGCCTATGCCGATCGATTATTTCAATTTGGCAAATGATCCTCTGAACCAGGCGGCCGACCGGATCGCAACGATGATATTTCTGCGACGTGACGTGAAAACCGCACCTAACAGGCTTGAAGTAGTCATGCCAAAGGAAACCTTGCGCAATCTCCCGGAAAAGCTTTCGATAAACTCGACCGACTGGCTCGCCTGGAACACCAGAATAGGCTGTGCTGTAGTCGACGATCCTGCGAAGGTCCCCGCCAATGTGATTGCCATACCGGTCACGGATGCCGACAATCGCCAGGCGGTAGCGAAGATTCTGGGCGATCGTGGAGTCCAGACGGAGACCGAAGGTGTGATCCGCTCGGAAACCGGAGAGATCGTCATCGACAAGAAAAAAGGCGTCCTGACAATTGACACACCCTGCGGCGCCGGCGGCTATGCCGATCCGGGACAGGAAATTTCAGCCAGGAACGCAGGCGTGAAAGTCGATGGGTTAAGTATCGGAGCCACGGTATTCGTCACAAGCCTCGACAAGAATCCGATACGCAAATCTACCCGCCTCCTTGTTACGCACCTTACGGATCTGCAGAATACAGGAATTAAATACAGCGAATCGGCCCGCCAGAATCTCTATGCCTGGGGCACGTTGCCGCATCTTGTCCGCGATGGTTCCGCGACAGTACGCATAACTCTTGCCGAACCGTCGTCCTATACGGTCTGGGCGCTCTCGCCGGGCGGAAAACGTCTGGAGAAGATTGACGCTAAAGTCGATGCCGGAGAACTCGTCTTCACCGCCAAGATCCGCGGTCCCGACGGCGCAAGAATGCTCTATGAGGTTGCGAAGAAGTAAAATAATATAGGGAATTGCATATGATGACAAGAAAGTATTTCGTTTTGATTTTTGTGTTCTGCGCGGCGTCATGGACTCTCTGCGCTGATGTCAGGCTTCCGAAAATATTCGGCGACAACATGGTGCTCGAGCGCGAAATGCCGGTGCCCGTCTGGGGCTGGGCGGAGAAAGGAGAGAAGATCACTGTTACCTTTTCTGGCCAGCAGAAGACCGCTGAGGCTGACAATGAAGGCAAGTGGTTTGTCACGCTGGATCCGCTGAAAGCCAGCAAGGAGCCGGCTGAGCTGAAGGTGGCAGGGAAGAATTCCATCACCCTGAAGAACATCCTCGTCGGCGAAGTGTGGATCTGCTCCGGACAGTCAAACATGGAAATGACCGTGTCAGGAGTCCTGAACGCAAAGGAGGAGATTGCGGCTTCCGCAAATCCGATAATCAGGCACATCAAGGTTCAGAACATCTCAAATCATTTGAAACAGAGCGACATTGGAGGAGGTTCATGGGTGGAATGTTCGCCTCAGACGGTTGGCGGTTTTACAGCAGCCGGATATTTCTTTGCGAAGAATCTTGTCAAGGAACTTGATGTTCCGGTGGGGCTTGTCAGCAGCAACGTTGGAGGCACCTGCATTGAGGCGTGGACTCCTCTTGAAGGTTTCAAGATGATTCCTGAACTCAAGACGCAGCTCGCCACTGTCGAATCCTGGGATCCCAGGACCGATGCCGGACAGGCAGCGTTCAACGATTACTTGAATAAGCTCAAGGACTGGCTGCCAAAGGCGCAGGAGGCAGTTGCCGCGAAGCAGATGCCTCCGCCGGCTCCAGCTTCACCGCAGACGGATCCGAACATGCAGCTGCCGTCCAAGCTGTTCAACGGAATGATTAATCCCTTGATTCCCTTTGCGATCCGTGGAGCGATCTGGTACCAGGGAGAAGCAAATGGCGGAGAAGGCGTGACATATCTGCAGAAGACCAAGGCCCTGGTCGGCGGCTGGCGCAAATTGTGGAACGAAGGGGACTTCCCGTTCTATATTGTCCAGCTGGCGAACTGGCAGGTTTCAAATCCGAAATATCCTGGCGGCGGCGAAGGCTGGGCAAGACTCCGCGAAGCGCAGTTCAATTCGATCCGCGAAATCCCGAACACCGGCATGGCGGTGATCGTCGATATCGGCGATGAAACCAACATACATCCGAAGAACAAGCAGGATGTCGGTGCGAGACTCGCGCTCTGGGCGCTGGCTAAGGACTACAAAAAGAACTGCGTATTCAGCGGTCCGCTATATAAAGGCATGAATGTCGACGGGAACAAGATCCGCATATCCTTCGACAATGCTGGTGGCGGCCTGATCTTCGGTGAGAAGAACGGACTCAATCCGGTCAAGGAAGTGAAGGACGTCAAAGTCAGATGGCTCGCCATCGCAGGGGAGAACAAGACATGGTTTGACGCCGATGCGGCAATTGAAGGGGACACGCTTGTCGTGTCCAGCGATAAAGTCCCGAAACCTGTGGCTGTCCGCTACGGATTCGTGACGAGTCCCACCGGAGCGAACCTCTACAACAAGGAAGGCCTGCCAGCTTCGCCGTTCAGAACAGACAGCTGGTGAGGAATGGATTTGAGGGAGGACATTTTTAAAAACATGCATAGGAGGTTGTTGATGAGACCAAGATCAGTTTGTGTAATTTTATTATCTTTCATCTGCATCACTTCGGGCATATTGCATGGAGATGATCAGGTGCCAGCTGATGCTAGGAGGCTGATCGAATTCAAGGCCCCGTTCACGTCCGTTGATGGCGAATGGACAGGCAAGGCCAAAATTGAAGATGGCAAGGCGGTGATCAGCGGATGCAAGAGCAAAGGTTCAGCTGGGTATTCCGTCACATCGGATTTTTTCCAGAACGGCGATGATTGCCTTGCAATTATTGTCGAGGCTGGAACTAAGAATACGGTCAAGAATATCTGTGTGAAGATTACGGATCAGGACAAGCGCGAGTGTGTCTGGCTATTTCAGCTTCCCAAGCCTGGAGAAGGAGCCAAGCTTGTTACAGCAAAGGATGGAGCCTCACTTCTGCTGCCAAACCGACCGGACCCACGCGATTTCGGATTCAACGACCTCCGCCGTATTACAGCGGGCAGTCTCATGGGTGAACCGGATGACGGTGGAGTGGTTGACGTGAAGGTTTCCTCCATTCTGGCGGTCAAGCCTGATGCGGAGGCATTGAAGGCCCGCGAAGCCATGTCGGAGAAGCTCAAGAAGGAACAGGGATGGGCGAAAACTCGCGATGATCTTGCGGCGAAATATGTTGCTCTGTTCCCTGAACTGAAAGTTGCAGTTCCGACACCAGTTCCGGGAAAGCAGATCGTCCGCGCATATCACATCGGCAACAGTCTTACCTTCAAGGCACTCAGCCACCAGTACAAGAACTGGAGTATTAGCGCCTATGAGGAGAGAGTCCTCGCCTTCATGGATGGACGCGGAGTGAGGTATGTGCCTGGCTGGCACATCAGCTGGGGGGCGAGCCTTCCGTCCATCTGGAACAACCGATTCCAGCCGGCTGTTGGAAATGCGGGTTCCGCAGGAAAGGCCCTGGTCGACTACACCTGGGATGTGCTTACGCTTCAGCTCTGGGGTGCAGATGTTGAAGGAGATGTATCAGCCGCCAGGAATTTCATCAATATGGGAGTTGCAAAAAATCCTGATATACAGGTCTATCTTGTCGAGACATGGGTGCATAAGGAGAAGACGCTGACGCCTGATTTTCCGACACAGTGGAACCGTGAATGGAAACAGGATCAGAAATACGGCATCCCTCCAATCCACTGCAAGGCCTATGCCAGCCTGGTATTCAGCCGTCTGCAGAAGGCAACAGCGGATCTGCGCCATCCCATACGTCTTATTCCGATTGGCACCGTGCTGTTTGAGCTTGACAAGCGGATGCGTGCTGGAGAAGTTGCTGGATTCTCTCGTGTTGAGTATCTTTACCAGGATGAAGTCCATCTTACTGAGAATGGGAACTACGTAGCTCTCGAGACATTCTATACTGTCATCATGGGCAGAAATCCCAAGGGCCTGCCCAGGACCGATCTCTTTCCGACTGTGACTGATGCTTTCGCCGCCGTGGTCCAGGATACTATTTGGAAGGTGGTCACGTCGATGCCGGAGACCGGAGTATCTATTTCTTCAAAGAAGGAAGATGTAAAATGAATAATATTTCGCTGACAAACAAGCTGCTGGCCATGGTTTCCATCGTTTCCCTTTACGCCCAGATAATGTCGGCAGCTGATGCCCCTGCCGTATCCGACTGGGTGAACATCAGCGAACCCTTCACCCAGAAGATCGGCGTCCACGACATTTCTCCTGACTACACACGGCGCTGCCTGGGCATGATCGTCGTTCCGACCGGAGAGATATTCATGCAGACCAGCAAAGGGCTTGGAGTTTCGACCGACCAGGGAGCCACATGGAATGCTGTCGAAGGCAACAAGGTCGCAGGACGCTGCGAGACAGGATTCGGTTTCTCTGTGGCATATCCCTATGATGGAAGGATGGCTTTCTTCTGCATAGACGGCAACGGCGGGATCACTCTCGATGGAGGCAAGACCTGGAGACCATTTGGAAAGATTCTCCGCATGTTCGAGTTTGCCGATGTTGACTGGAGCACGAAGGATCCGCAGACCATCTTTGGAATGCTGCATGAACCCTTTTATACTGTCCTCAGCACCGATGGCGGAAAAACCTGGCAGCAGCTGTATAAGGACGCCGAAGAGGGCAAGGCCGCACAGAAGACAGTCAGCAAATACAACTTCGGCGTAATCAATGCCGGCGCTCTGGTGCGTGCCCATCCGGATCAGGACGGCATTTCCATGAGCACGGACGCAGGCAAGACGTGGACGGAAGTGGCGAAATACAAGGTTTCGGGCCGTCGACCAGTGCATTACGGCAACAAGGTTTTCTGGACTACCGCCGAAGG
>CAZDNQ010000239.1:0-7296 GCA_964506605.1 uncultured Victivallis sp.
CGCCGGGATCTTCGTGAGAGGGCAGAATGCGTTCATCGAGGATACGTTTATGATCACGCCTCTGCCGGACTCGGCCATCTTCCTGGAGAACACCTGCGTCGGAAGCAGCGTGCCGATGAAGTTCAGGTTGAACACGAACTTGATTCCTTCAGGATCAAGATCGAAGAACGAGATGAAATCCTTTGTTCCGACCTTGGCAAGATCCTCCTTTGTGAGGAACTCGTTGCTGGTCGTCCCCTTCGGATGGTTTCCGCCGGCGCCGTTGATGAGGATGTCGCAGGGACCGAGCTTCTCGCAGACGGTCTTCTCTGCCTGTTTCAGGCTTTCAAGCTCGAGGACGTTCGCCGCTACGCCGATGGCTACGCCACCTTTGTCCGTGATCATCTTTGCGACCTTGTCCGCGGCTTCCTGCCTGAGGTCGAGGATTGCGACCTTCGCACCGCATTCGGCAAGCGCTTCAGCCATCGCCCCGCAGAGGATTCCACCGCCACCAGTCACGACTGCCACCTTGTTCTTCAGATCCACTTTGAACGGTACCATGATAGCTCTCCTTGATTTTTTGGCACAAAGGCACAGAGGCGCTAAGGCACAAAGTTTATTTTTATCTTGAATTTCTTTAAATTCTTCATTTTTTCATCAGGCATCTTCTTGTCGGTGATGATGGCGCTCACCTGGTCGGGTCTTGCGAAGTTCGCAAAGGCGGGACGCGAGAACTTCGTATGGTCGGCAAGGACGATTATCTCCGGCGCGCAGTCCAGCATCTTCTGCTTCGTCTCCGCCTCTACTGCGTTCTCGCTGGAGAAACCGAGCTTGGGATCGAATCCGGAACAGCCGAGGAAGACCTTGTCGACACGTATGTTCTCGAGGGACCTGCATGCCCAGGGGCCGACAAGCGCGCCGCTGGCCTTCCTGAGGGTTCCCCCGATCACCTCGACTACGATCTTCTCGTCAGAGATGAGTTCGCCTGCGACAGCGAGATTGTTGGTGACGACGCGGAGTTCGCGCCCGTGGAGCTCCTTTGCAAGGGCCAGTATCGTGGAACCGGCATCGAGGAGGATGTTCTCGCCGTCCTTTATCATGGACGCTGCGAACTTCGCAATCCTGTGCTTCTCGTCAGGCTGCTGTGATACGCGCTTGAGATGGGAGACCACCTGCTGCGGATTTTCCGCGGGTATCGCACCGCCATACCTGCGCAGGAGACGCCCCTGCTTCTCAAGTTCGGTAAGATCCTTTCGAATCGTAACTTCGCTGACGCCAAGACGGCTGCTCAGTTCGCAGACCGAAATCCTCTTCTCCTTGAGAAGTATCTCTATAATGAGCTCAAAACGCTCGTTCATCAGATCTATCCCCTTTTACTTACGAAACGAAACTATAATGCTTTCGATTCATAAGTCAAGGGGTGTGAAAATGAAATTATCTGGAAAAATTCATGCTGGTCTTCAGAGAGGTGTTATTATGTAGGTAAAGGAACTCTGCCAGTTTGAAATCCTATGGATTCCCATGAATTCCGTGGAGAGGTGGATTGTTCAAAGACTCACCTTGCCGATTGAGTTCTGCTCCGTGGAGGTCCCCTTGCCATTTCATCTTCGCTGAGGAATCCATTCCTATTCAGATCCAGCCTGTCGAATGCCTCGGGTGGACCATCGAATTCGGACCGGGATATCTTCCCGTTCCCGTCTTTGTCGAGCCTCCTGACGTGCTCGCCGCGCACCCCTTGCGAACCGCCTGCAACCGTCTGTTTACCTTCAACAGCAGGACCGTTTGTCTTTACAGCTGCAGTTCCACCCCTCACGCAGCGGACGAAGTTAAGTATACGTATCTCGTCGCCCTGGGGGCCGCGTCCCTGCGGAACCATCGAAGGATCTCCGGATTTGAGATCGCTCCTCTGTGCGCCGGCGCCGTGGACATCCATCCACTTGCCGTGCATGTATCCCATCGCCCGTCCAAACGAGATATATACGGCCCTGTCGGAATTTCCGCCAGAGGAGCAATGGGTGGTGCCAGTCCAGAAGTTCGGATAGTCCTTGCTTCCGGCCTTGTTCGTGATCTGCGTTGTCTGGAAAACAGGATCTATCGCCGGTGAATCAGTGGCATCAGGACAGCGCTGGTAGTCGACAATGCTCTGGAGCTCCTTTGCGTTTGGAAGCCTCCAGTCATCGTGCCCCAGATATTTTTCCGCATTTTTCCTCCGCACCCAGGCGAGGGCATCATGCCAGTCCATCCCTTTGCCGCTGTCGGATTTCGACCAGACCAGCCCTGTGGCCTTGTCGGTGACTGTCCCGTCGCCGTTGTCGGAGAATTGGTTTTTCCCATAATCGGGATTGCCACGGACATACAGCACATAATATTTCTTCTCGCCGCGCCCATGGATGTCTCCAATTGGATATCCTTTGATGCGACCATCTGCGAAGTTGACCCCGAACATGGTCCTGTTGCCGTCCATGGTGGACGCCTTGTAGACGGAACTTGTGGCGAACTGGGAGTCAATGATGCGGTCGCCGTCCTCCTCCTTGCCATACTGGAATTTGAATGCCTTGCTGTCAATGAATGGGCGTAACGAGGAAGTATCGCGGCTTGTCGGATTTGGATCAGTCCCGCGGAAATCAATCAGGGAGTAGAGTTCCTTGATTGTAGGCATGCGCCAGTCGTCATGACCTCCGGTCCGGCAGTTCCTGGCGCCTGCTACAGCCTGGTCAAAGGTCTTTTTCGGACCCGGATCCTGCAGCCACATCAGACCGGTGTTGAGGTCCGATACAGTTCCATCTCCGTTGACCTTGTATGACGGTGCGAGGCCCTGGAACTGGGCGTCCTGTCCGTAGAAATCCTCCCCTGTCTTTGGATATGGAATTTCCTTTGATGAGTCGTAGCAGCGTTCCTGTCCGGTGTCGACAACCTGATATTGATTGTCCGTTCCCAAAAGATTGAGGGATAAGGCTAAACTAAATGTGGCTAGCAGGTTTCTCATTTGTCAGGCACAATCATTTATATGCTATATGGGATACTACCCGCAAAAGATGGAAAATCTTTCATGTCAATATAAAAAAGTAACGGATTTTATGCAGATATATTTCTTCATCGATCCTTCCCTTCTGTCTTGCCTGTGGTTTCTCCCTTTGGGCAAAGGGAAAGCCGGCATATGGAAAAAGGAGAAACGTTATTTCGCAAACTACAGTCTGAACAATGTGCCCATCTTCCTGCCAAGCAGGATGGTAGCGGCTCCCAGGGTGCATGCCAGGAAGAGCATGGCCCAGACGCCGAACGCACAGGCGACATAGGGGCCTGAACCCAGTATCTGGGAGAGTTCGAAAATCGCCCTCGTGATCGGGAAGAAGACGCTTTTCTGCGCCAGTATGAGGGAGTCTGAAACCTCCAGCATGGAGAAGCTGAACGCGAAAAGCGCACCGACGATGATGTTGGCGCTTATTAGCGGAATGGTTATCCTGCGGACGGTCATGAACGGGCTCGCTCCCAGGTTCTTCGCGGCCTCCTCAAGCTCCACCGGTGTCTGTTCAAGACCTGCGGCCGCGGCCCTGACCACATATGGCAGACGGCGCACGGCATAGGCGGCAGCGAGAAGCAGCGTAGGGTTCGTCACTGGATTCATTATCTCGCGGGCCCACTCGAAACGCACTGAAAGGCTGAGATATCCGAAAGCCATCACTATACCGGGCACGGCAAGAGGCAGCATCGAAAGCATGTCGAAGAATATCGCCCCCTTTATCTTCCAGCGGACGACGAGAAGCGCCGTCAGGAAACCTGCGATGACCGCAAAGATCATCGCAAGCCCGGAGTACTTGAGGCTGTTTATTATGCTGGGGACGACCATCTTGTCCGATAGTGCGTTCTCAAAATGCATTATGGAAAAGGTGTGCGGTACGATTGTGCCATACCAGTCCTTCGAACAGGCGGCAAGTATCAGCGCCAGATGCGGAAGTACCGCGCAGAAGGTGATGCCCAGTAGAAGGGCGGTGGGAAGATATTTCCGCCAGCCGGCAACTGTGACGGCGGTTCCGCCGATGCCGCCCTTGGTGACGGATGCCGTCGAAGATCCTCCGAGCGCAAATCTGGAGAACAGGTAGAGGCCTGCTGAAATGACAAGCATTATAAGGACCAGCGAATATGGCAGGGGGTTTGTCTCAAGCTCTGTAATGCCGTTGAAGATCTGGACGGTGGTGACGCGGTTGTAGCCGAACATGAGCGGTGTTCCAAGCTCGGTGAAGCTCCAGATCAGGACGATGCTTCCGCCGGCCAGCATTCCTGGCTTGAGCAGCGGCAGGGTTATCCTGGTGAAACGGCGCCAGCGCGACGCGCCGAGGTTTCTCGCGGCTTCGTCCATCGAAGGATCGATGTTTGCGAGCGCGGTTATCAGGTTCAGATACAGTATTGGATACAGGTGCAGCGCCTCGATCAGGCATACCGACCAGAAACGGCCGTGTCCGCCAAGCCAGTCGACCGCCGGCAGTCCTACAGCCGACAGAATGGTATTGATCACCCCGTAGTTCCCGAGGATATGCTGGAATCCGAGCGCTCCGACAAATGGCGGGAGGATCATCGGGAGCATCACGAGGACGCTGGAATATTTTTTTCCAGGAAACTCATACTTGTCATATGCGATCGCCAGAGGCATCGCGATGAGGAAGACCATGGCCGTTGTGACAGCTGCGATTGCGAACGAGTTGATTAACCCCTCCACGTATATCGAGCTCCTGAATATCTCAAGGAGAGTATTGATGTTGAAACCTTGTTCAATCACGGTATATACAGGTAGGAGGAGGAACACCGCGAAGAAAAGCAGCAGTGCAAAGGCCGTGGAATAGCGGATGATGTTCATCTGCCCTCCTCCGCCAGCGCGGCCGCCCTGATGTAGCTGAGACGGGATGATTCCGTCCATTCGCGCCTTGTCCTGATAACGTCGTTCATCGTCCAGTCCTTGCCAGGATTAAGCAGGGATGAGTTCTTCTGGGCGTCCGCGTAGCTGAAAGGGAGCCTGTTGAATTCCGCCATCGCCTGCGGTACTGCTTCCGGTCCTCCTGCCTTTATTATCGCCTCCCAGGCCCGGCAGAGTTCGGGCTGCGGATCGAGGGCGACACACTTGATCAGTATACGGATCAGGCTGAAATATGGAGCGGTCCATCCGGCCTGATATTTGAAGCCCTGGCTCGCCTGATAGGGATCATATCCCGGATCAGACATGTACTTGCTGTATTCAGGCAGGAACATGTCCTTTCGGATCGGAGTGCGGCGCAAGGCATATTTGAGAGGACCTCCCGGAACTCCGACTTTGTAGTTCCATAGCTTCTGCCCTTCAGGCGACAGCACGAATTCAATGAAAGCTCTGGCGGCGGAGGAATTCGGGGCGCCGCGCAGCAGCTGGATAGGATCCGGGGAGACGGACGTCCCGTTGCGCGGCGAGACATATTCTATCCGGACAGTTCCGGACTGCATCTCCGTCCATTCCGCCTCGGTGCGTCCGTAGAAGTCGATGCACATGCCGGCGGCAGTGTCGCCGTTGGCGACGTCCTGCGGAACTTTTCCTGCTGAATCGGTGATGTATCTGGAATTCGCGGCAATGCGCTTTATCAGGTTTAGGCCGTCAGCCCATCCGGTGCCTTTTGCGTCCTGTCCGCCAGCGGCGACAGCTTCAGCCATGGTCTCCTGTATCAGCATCTCGAAGCATTTGTTTATGGAACCGGACTTTGTCGGATCAGATATGGCGATCTGTCTCAGGAACCTCTGTTCTCCCAGATCATGCCAGGAAACCGGTGGTTCAGAATCCTTCATGGATTTGATCCTGTCGGTATTGTAGCATATGCCGAAAGATGACAGGCAGGCTCCGTAGTATCTGCCCTGCTTGTCATACAATGTCTCGCCGCTGAACTCCCTCGGAATCACATCGTCCGTAAACCAGTCCGGATGGATTTTCTGCATTCCGGCGTCTACCGCATATCCCTTGTCCGCATGCTTTGCGTGGTCGTATGATCCGCCTCCGAAGAAAAGATCTATTCCTATGCCGACATCAGATGAGAGGAACATCCTCCTTGCCTTAAGAGAGTCAGGGCTTGCGTCGGCAGATGCCTTGTCCAGGCGCGGATTGCTGAAAGCTCCGGCGGTTTCCTTGCTCCAGGCCCCATTGGCCGGGTTTGACTCCCAGTACTGCCGGAACGAGGCTTCGAAGCGGTCATTTATGTAGCGGACGATGTCGGATGTGCCTCCGACACTCCTCCAGTCAAGCAGGATGTCCTTTCCGAATCTGCCGATGTAATATTTTCTGAAGGCGTGCTCGAACTCATATTTTATAGGTTCGGCGTGCGGGGTGATGATTACCAGCTGGTCCTTGCCGGCGGGCGTTTCCGCGATGGCATGCGGACGGAGCAGCAGCGGGATCGCGATCAGGATGGCGACCGGCAGAAATGTCAGAAGCATTCGTTTAATCATATGGCAAATCCGGTATTGTTGACGCCTTCACGGAAGCAGGACGACATTTCCGGGATCGATGCTGAACCGGCATTTGTCACCTTGCATCCTCCTGCCGATACCGAGTTCAGTGGCGACAAGCCTGCAGCCTCCTGCACTTATGTTCCAGGAAGATATTTCACCCAGCGGGACTCCTCCTTCAACCGTTCCTTCAAATGTGTTGGATCCATCTGCCTTGTCAAGGATGATCCCCTCGGGACGGATCATGACGCATGCCACGTTTCCGGAGGAAGGAACCTTGCAAGCCGATGTCAGTTCCCCAATGGCTGTCTTGACAATGCTCTTATCTCCATCTGATGAAATCATGGAGCCGGAAATGAAATTGCAGTCGCCGAGGAAGCCCGCGACGAAACGGTTTGCCGGCCTGCGATAAATATCCTCCGGAGAACCGATCTGCTGGACTGCACCCTTGTCTATGACTGCAATCCTGTCGGCCATGCTGAGAGCCTCCCTGCGGTCATGCGTGACATATATCGCCGTCAGGTTGCGCTCCTTGCAGATGCGCCTTATCTCGACTCGCATGGAGTCGCGGAGCTTCGCATCAAGATTCGAGAGCGGTTCGTCGAGGAGCAGCACTTGAGGATTGACGGCCAATGCCCTGGCAAGGGCGACCCGCTGCTGCTGGCCTCCGGAAAGCGACATCGGGCTCCGTGTCTGGAAGTCCGAGAGCTGTACGGTCTCCAGGGCCGATTTGATGCCCTTGTCGAGTTCGGGATTCTTCACCCCGGCGGCTTCAAGCCCGAAGGCGACGTTCTCATATACGGTCATGTGCGGCCACAGGGCATAGTTCTGGAACACCATCGCCGTCCTGTGCTTTTCCGG
>CAZDNQ010000240.1:0-7259 GCA_964506605.1 uncultured Victivallis sp.
CAGCAGCCCTGGTGGCAGGACAAGAAGATCGGCGCCGGTCCGTCTCCGATCGAGACCAGCGAAGGCTGGCTGCTGTTCTACCATGGCGTTACAAACACGTGCAACGGCTTTGTCTACAGCACGGGCGCGGCACTGCTTGATATCGAGCAGCCGTGGAAGGTTCTTTACCGCACGAACAAGATGATCCTCCTGCCTGAAGCACCTTATGAGATGACCGGATACGTCCCGAATGTTGTTTTCCCGGTTACGGCGATGGTCGATGGACCGACAGGGAGAATCGTCCTCTACTGCGGCGCGGCGGACACGTGTACCGCTGTCGCATTCTGCCGCGCTGAGGAGGTAATCTCCTTCATCAAGGAAAATTCGACTGTCTGACACGGTTTTAATTTCCTTATTTTCTTGTGTTCTTATATTGACACCATCTTCTTTTCATTATATAATAATGTCATGATTGAACGGTCAATCTAAGTCAATCAGGAGAATCCGATGATTACGGCAATCGAGGGCAGGCGCAGGAGGAATTCCGCGAATGGAGAGAGGATCACCATTGCGCGGATCGCAGAAATGAGCGGCACCTCCAAGCAGGTCGTCTCAAGCATACTGGGCGGTGGGGCATCCAGCTCCAGGTTCAGCAGGAAGACGTTCAGCAGAGTCACGGGTATCGCCAGGAAATGCAACTACCGCCCGAACAGAACCTCGGTCAATCTGGTGACTGGCCGGCATGGCTCGATCACTGTGCTCTTCAAAAGCTTCTACAAGATTCCTTTCAATGCCGTGAACTTCCTGATCCGCCATGCCGAAACATATGGACAGACTGTAAGCTTCGAGATCATCAAGGAAGATTCACTGCCGCGCTGCATATCAGAGGACTCGACCGACGGGATCCTGCTTTTCGAGGATGTCGACGAGTTCATCCTGAAGGCGCTGCGTAGATACAAGGTGCCATATGTCATGGTAAACACACATGCCAGAACGCAGCCCAATTCTATTACGTTCGACGAGGAAGGGCTTATCAGAGGAGTGTTTAAATATTTTTTGGATTCAGGAAGGAAGCAGCCAGTCCTTCTCATCGGCGACCAGGAGTTGTATTGGAACAAGGCAAGGCTTGACACCGCGCTATCGGATTACAGGGGATTCGGACTGCAGCGGCCGATCATCCTTGATGTCGGGAAGAGCCAGGATCCGCTTATGGAGCTTGAAGCGATCTTCGCGGACAATCCTGCCGCCGACTCCCTTTTCATCGGCGAAGAGTTCAACAGGTATGCGATTCTGGTTGACAGGCTATTCAGGAGCAGGAATATCAGTATCGCCTATGTCTTTTCATCTTTCAGCCACTACAGCTTCCCTTCGGCGGATTTTTCCGTGCACCAGCAGGATGTGCCTGAAAGAGCCGTGGAGCTCCTGAATCAGATTATCAATGGTGAAAAGACATCCGGTCCGTTGACGATGCCATACAATATGAATTTGAACACGAAATGAAGGGGCGACATATGAAAACAGGACTTGGAGTCAAGTTCACCCTTATCGAACTGCTCGCATGCCAAGGCACAGCCCATAGGGCGACTGTGTCCGGCATAGCTTCTTTGCGAAGCCGGAAGCGCTCAACATCGTTTACGCTGATTGAGCTCCTGGTGGCCTGCCAGCCGAAGTTGAAAAGCGTTCTTCGCTTTAAACGAAGGCCAATTCGAGCAAAGTATTTTACTTTGATCGAATTGCTTGTGGTCATTGCGATTATCGCAATTCTTGCCGCTATGCTGCTGCCGGCGCTGAAGAACGCAAAGGAGTCTGCGAACTCCACGTTGTGCAGGAGCAACCTCAGACAGTCCGGGCTTGCGGCCTCGGCGTATGCTTCCGACAACAACAATTTGTTCTATGAGAGCTACGGCTATTCCGGCTGGACTCCGCCCCTGATTCAGAATAATTACCTCTCTGCGGCTCCGGCCACTGCCGTATGTCCTTCCGAAAAGCCTTATGTCTACAGCAACAGCAATGCAACGTATGGCGCTGGATACAGGGTCCATGAAAACATGACAGGAAGCATACCTGCAGAAGACAAGCCGTTCCCGATACTGTCGCGGGCCTTCACGTACGGCGCAACAAGCGGAACCGAATATCTCAGGAACACCAACATGATCAGAAAGACGGAGAAATATGTGCTGCTCCTGGACACGTGGTCCTCCTGGACATTGGTCCAGATGAACGACCCCCAGGCGACAGGAACAAATGTCTATGCTTATCCAGCCCTTCGCCATTCCAGGACCTGCAATGCGGTGTTCTGGGACTTCCATGTCGAATCGATGGGCTCCGAGGAGCTCAAGGACAGGAGATGGGCTTCGGCATACATGGGTGCCGCGGGAATGTATATCGGGCCGAATCCGTTGTAATCCGTTTTCTAAAAGGAGATACGCTTGAAGAAGATGCTTTTCACATTGATTGAACTTCTGGTGGTTATTGCGATTATCGCAATTCTTGCCGCGATGCTGCTGCCGGCGCTGAAGAACGCGAAGGAAACTGCGAAGTCCGCAGTATGCAAGAGCAACCTCAGGCAGTCCTCCCTCGCTGAAGTATCCTACTCATACGACAATGACTGCTTCGTCTATGAAAGCCTGGAGAACTGGTGGGGCTGGTCCTACCGCCTTGTCGAGAACAATTATCTTAACGCCAGTCCCGCTGTAGCCGTATGTCCCTCCGATGTGCCATACAGCTACAAGGATGTATACTGCACCTACGGTGCCGGATACTCCGTTAACGAGAACATGTCCTATGCTCCAATAGGCTGGCCGACGTTCCCGACAAAAGACAGGCCGTATCCTAACATAACTGTCCAGTGGGGGCCGAACACCTATGATCTAGCCTACCTCAGGAATATCAACAGGATTGGAAAGCCAGAGAAATATCTGGCGTTGATGGACACCTGGGCGCAGGGAAATTCGCTCCCTGAGAAACACCAGGCCTGCAATCCGCAGTCAACGACTGTAAGCAATCCCTGGGGATTTCCAGCACGAAGGCATTTACGCGCCTGCAATTCCGTGATGTGGGACGGTCATGTGGACTCGTTGGACGCCCAAGGATTGAAGGACAGGTGCTGGTTTGCTTCATATGTCGGTTCCGCCGGGATCTATGCCGGTGCCGGTGCGCCGGTCCTTCACTGAAATAAACTCAACAACATGAAAGGATATATATGAATAGAGGATTTTCTGCTTGTGGCTGCGGGATAATTTCCCTCGCTATCGTCCTGCTCTCCGGAATTGAATTGTCGGGCCAGGATGCCAATGGCCAGTTCGTGATAAGCGAGTTTGATTCTCCATTCCTCTTTTCATATCTCTCGTGGAAGGATCAGGCGAAGGTCGAGAATGGAAAGGCTATCCTCAAGGGGCTTAAGGCCGACGGAGGAGCCGGAGTGAATGTGACATTGGACCTCTCGCCGCATGCGGACAAGTCGCCTGCGCTCAAGCTGAGGACGAGGCCTGAGAACAGTGCAAAGTCGATTAGGATGATCCTTCTTGACGCAGATGGTCGCAGCGGTCTCTGGGAGTTTGCCCTTCCAAAACCAGAGGATAAGTTCTCAATCGTCACGCCGAAGGGCGTTGTCCCGCTCTCCAAGCCTAACATCCTTGAGAACAAGAAGAATCCTGACAATCCCGGCGTTCTCGATCTCGCCCACATCACTCAGTATCAGATGCTGGGAGACTGGGGGAAGGGGAACATTGATGCAGAGATTGATTCGATACTCCTGGTGGTGCCAGACGCGGCCATGCTGGCCGAACGCGAAAAGTTTGCAAAGCAGCTCGCGGAGGAGGCCGCGCAGAAGGCGAAACGCGACGCGGATGAGAAGGAGCGCGCAGCCAAGGCGAAAGAGGAGATGATAAGAAAATACAGCGTGCGTTCGGAACGTTCTCCGGAAATCGTCTATGTCTCTCTTGCCGCACCCGGAATTCTTTCGCTTGAAATCGCCGCCCAGCGTATCACCATTCCGAAACTGTCGAAATACGAGCCTCAGGACGGTGATGTCAAGAGGGAGGAGAAATGGAGCGACGGAGCTGTAAGGCGCGCGAAGCTTGTCCGTGGAGGAAAGGAGATTGGCTGGCTCCAGGGGCGGAATCTTGAATGGTTCTCGACCTTCGAGTCGATTGAAGGAGACCGCCTGCTGGAATTCCATGCCGACAATCCGGCAAACTTCACCATCAAGTCCACTGATGACGACGCGTATAAGGATGGCGCCAGGCCGTTGTCGGTCTGCCGGAAGAGCATGCCTGTCGACTGGCAGCTGTCCGGAGAGACAAATTTTCCGATGCGTCATACTGTCTATCTCAAGGCTCCGAAGTCATTTGTTCCCGGAAAGACATATTTGATTTCAATAAATGCCCTGAACGTCAAGAATCCTGAACTGGCGTTCAAGGCGGACCTCCAGAACGTCAGGAGCGAGTCTGTGCACGTCAACCAGATCGGATATCGTCCGGACGATCCGGTGAAGCGAGCCTTCCTCTCGCTGTGGCTAGGGACCGGCGGCGCATGCAAATTCCCTGAAGGGCTCAAGTTCTCGCTCCTGCAGGCTGCCGACGGCAAAGCGGTTTTTTCCGGAAATGCAGAACGAGTCCTGGAGGTTGATGGCAAGGAGGACCTGTACAACAAGGGGCAGAAGAACTTCAGCAGTACGGAAATATGGAGGATGGACTTCAGCTCCTTCAACACGCCCGGCCGATATAGGATATTCGTTGACGGTGTTGGCTGCAGCTATCCGTTTGAAATAGCCGGAAACGCCTGGGAGAAGGCCTTCCTGGTACAGATGAAAGGTCTCTACAATAATCGCAGCGGCATAGAGCTGGGGCCGCCGTATTCAGATTTTAAGAAGCCAAGGGATTTCAATCCAGCCGACGGCGCGGTTGTCACCCGGTCGACATATGATGTGATGATAAATGGAAACGAGGACTTCGAAGGGATTGTCAAGAGCGACACCGGCGAAGCTGTCAAGGACGCATGGGGTGGCTATCATGACGCCGGCGACTGGAATCCGCGCCGTGTAACTCATATGAAGACAACGATGGCGCAGCTCGAGATGGTTGAGCTCTATCCTAAGTATTTCAATTCCCTTAATCTTAATATTCCAAAGATTGAGGGAGTCCCGGACATTATTGCTGAAGCGCTTTTTGAGATTGACTGCTTCAGGCGTCTCCAGCTGCCTGACGGTGGAATTCCTTATGGCATAGAAACAAAAGGCGATCCGAGTCCGGGGGAGCTCAGCTGGCTTACGACCCAGCATGCATATGTGACGGCGCCCAACATCCGCGATTCATGGTTCTACGCCTCCGTTGCGGCACGCGCTGCGAAGGTCCTGAAACCTATAAAGCCGGAACTTGCGAAAGTTTATGAGGACAGCGCCGTGAAGGCGTTCAACTGGGCGGAAGCCGACTATGCGAAAAGGATTTCCGATGGCTCTCTGACAAAACTCAAGGAGGTCTGGGTTGCGACCGATGCAAGAAACCTGTCAGCTCTTGTCCTATGTGATATCACAGGCGATAAGAAATATCATGACGTCTTCATGCAGTCGACCTGCCTGAAAGATCCGAAGACGGATGTCTTCTGGTGGGGGAAACATGTCCAGTGCGATGCTGCATTTGCCTACGCGAGGCTGGATGATTCAAAAGCCGATCCGGAAATAAAAAAGAACGCCATGGCGGCCGTAGTCAAGCAGGCGGACAAATCCCTGGCTTATGCGTCGGGCAATGCCTTCAATCTGACCTCGATGGACAAGGGCAGGCCGATGTTCCTCGGATTCTTCAGCACATCCGGAGGAACAGAACTTGCACGTGCGCACTACCTGACCGGCAAGGAGGAATACCTCAGGGGTGTTGTGCAGTCATGCCAGTTCCAGTCGGGCTGCAACCCGAACAACATCGTCTATACGACAGGCCTTGGTGCGAACCCTGTGAAACATCCGCTTCATCTTGATTCACGTTCCAGCGGACAGCCCGCGCCGGTTGGCTTTACAGTGTTCGGAAATGTCGACTACTGGAACTGGAAGGGCGGTTTCTGGGACTGGCCTATATCAGGCAACCTGAACAAGCCCGGCATCTGCTGGCCGAACCCGTACGACTGGCCACTGACAGAAGCCTATTTCGACATCTTTCTTTTTGTGTCCATGAACGAGTTCGTAGTCGACACCTGGGCGCCCAATGTGTTCGTATGGGGATATCTGTCTGCAAGGAAATAACATGAGACTGGCAACTTGGAATTAGATGATGTATAACTAATGGGAATTGCAAAAGCAGTCGGAATTCAGCAGGCAGTCGTCAGAATAAAATGGGATTTGAGTTCAAGTTCCATTCTGAATCCCTGCGAAATGTGAGTTTTGCAATTGGCTCAAGCGACTAGAACTGAACAAATCCGAAGCCCATTACCTTGTAGACGCCGTCTTCTTCAATAAGCATAATTCTGATCAGGATGTCCTCATCTGTCCCGGAGAATTTCGCTTTCCAGAGAAAGACGTCAATTAGTTTCTTGTTTAGCATGCCGAGGGAAACACGTGACTTGTAGTCTCCGAGGTTTTTCTTGAAATCCTCGCGCCATGCCGTGAATTCCTTGGTACCAAGCTGGTCCTTCAGGCCTTTGAAGAAGTTGCTGGTATACAGGTTGTAGTCTTCCTTCTTCATCCCTTCCAGCATTCTGTCAAGAATAACTTCGGCAAGATTTATCTTTTCAGCTTCAGTCAGGGTGGGGCGCAGGGTCTCGGACAGGTTTGACTTTTCTTCATCCTTCTTTTCAGTATTTTTGGTGGTCTCGCAGCCTGCGAGGATCGCAGCCGCCATGATCCCTGAAAAGACGATCTGGAAAATCTTCTTCATATATTGATATCTCCTGTTGTTTGTTCATTCATGTCAGGCCGGCTTTGCGGAACCTGGCCTGTTTATTGAGGATTGCCTTTCACCGGGATTGTCACGGTGAAGACGCTGCCTTTGCCTGTAGCGCTTTTTACATTAATCTTCCCGCCGTGCAATTCAACAAGCCTTTTGCTTAAAGTCAGGCCGAGTCCGACGCCCTCGTAGTTCGACGTGAGCCCTGTCTCCACCCTGTGGAAGTCCTTGAATATCCTCTTCTGGTCGTCATCGCTTATCCCGATTCCGGTGTCTGAAACATCGATGACCGCGCAGCCGTCGGAGATGCGGGCGTCTACGTCTACGGCGCCAACGTGTGTGAATTTAATTGCGTTGTTGACCAGGTTGATGATTATCTGCCTGATCAGGCGTCCGTCGGCAGACAGG
>CAZDNQ010000241.1:0-7249 GCA_964506605.1 uncultured Victivallis sp.
GTCGTTGGCAAGGATGGCAAGGGTCTGGAAGCATCGTTCAAGATGGCCTGGGACGCCGACAACCTCTATCTGCTGGTCAACGTCACCGATCCAACACCGCTCAACAACACGGCCGAAGGTGAGAAGCTTTGGAGCGGTGATGGGGTCGAGTTGTTCATCGGCAGTGAAAAGCTGGAGCAGCCCGGAACATTGCTGTTCAGCGACCATCAGGTGCTTCTTGCGGGTCGGACTGACGTCAAGCCGGGCAGCACGCATATTGTAAATGCCGCCAAACAGCCGGATATCCGCCTGATCAACGTACCCTCGGTCGATGGTACCGGGTACACAATGGAGGCGGCTATACCGTGGAGCGCACTCGATGTGAAGCCGGTAGAAGGGATGGATCTTATCTTCGATATGGCGATTGACGACGCCCCGCAGGGTGGAAGCCGTACGCGCCAGATCATGTGGAACGGAGGAGAGAAGAACAGCAGCGACCGCTCATACTGGGGCCGACTGAAGCTGGTGCGCTGAAAAAAGGAATAATATGAAAAAAACAATGCTGGTTATTTCGTGTCTTGTGGCTTCTGTCCTTACAATGGGTGCAGACCCGATTGTGCCTGCGGAAGCGACAGCTGTCAAGGGCGACAGTCCTTATGTTCCGGCGGGATATGAGAAAGTGTTCGGGGACGAGTTCAACGGATCAAGCCTTCTGCTCGATAACTGGTGGACCAGGTATATTTATAAGGATGGAATGCTTGACACCCTCAACGACGAGCGGCAGCTCTTCCGCGAGAACAACAACCATGTCATGAGCGGTACGACGTTGCAGCTGACGGCGCGGAAGGTGCCGACCTCTAACCCGCGTTTCCAGTACGAATCAGGAATGATCCGCTCGAAGATGACATTCAAGTACGGCTATTTCGAGGCCAGGCTCAAGATGCCGGCCGGACTAGGTGTCTGGCCCGCTTTCTGGCTGAACAGCGACTCTGACGCAAACGGAAAAACCTCATGGCCTCCCGAGATCGACATCATCGAGTTCGTCAACAACGGCAAGGATGATAGGCCGGACATGATGCACATGACGGCGCAGGTGAAGGTCAAGAAAGGTGAGCCGAATCCATGGGGAGGAAAGGAATTGTTCCGTGATCCTGACTTTCGCAAGCGCAATTATTTTGCGCCATTCAAGTTCCCGGACGACTTCCATGTCTTCGGACTGCTTTGGGATACGGACGATACCGTTACCTGGTTTGTGGACGGGAAGAAGCTCTTCACGATGGAATACAAATGGGTCTATGCCAATGGCAAGGATGCACCGAATGCGCATGTCCTGCTAAACCTCTCGATAGGAGGTCAGTGGGCAGGCCGCCACGGCATCGACGATTCGGCTTTCCCCCAGGCGCTCGATGTCGACTACGTCCGTGTCTACCAGAAGCCGGATCGCATCATGACCGGAAAAAGCACCATCGGCAAAGATCTGCTTGGGAAGAAAGATGCCGAGGATGAGAAGAAGTGACATGGATAGGAGGAGCCAGCTAAATCATGCATCTGAGATAATTGCCTCTCGGTTTCCGGAGTTCCGGAAAGCTGTTATTGAAAAGGCTGATCTTGCTCTTGCAGGCAATCTTGTCCTCCCTGGAACCATGGGCCAGCCGCGGTTCGTTGGAAATCCGCCGGACTGGCACGCAAATCCGGTGAACGACAAGGAATATCTCTGGACTCTCAACCGGATGTTCCACTGGCATCCTCTTCTCTGGGCGCACGTGTTCACCGGCGATGCACGTTATGCGCGGAAGGTCGTGGAGGAACTCAGCAACTGGATAGACACGTGTCCGAGGCCTTGCTTGTCGCGGGAGAATTTCGACGGGGTGACGCCGTGGCGTTCTCTTGAGGCAGGCATCCGCATGTTCGATAGCTGGTCATGGGTGCTGGAATTCCTTAGGGGTACGGAATTCATGGCGCCGGATCTTTGGAAACGTCTCAGCCGTTCGGTTGAGGAGCATGGGGAAGTGCTTTACAAGATATGTCCCCAGTACTGGCCTGAAGCCGACCACAACCACTATCTAATGGAGAACCTGGGCTTGCTCGTGATCGCGACAGAGTTTCCAGAAATCCCGCAGTCCGCAGTCTGGCAGACCCATGCCTGCAGTGAGCTTGAACGCTGTGCAAAGGCTCAGATCTCCCCAGAAGGCGGACAGATCGAAGGATGCCCCCATTATCACAACGGTTCCGTCTCATGGTTTGCACGCGCCGCCATGCAGGCCCGCGCCAATGGAGCCGCCTTGTCTGAAGAATATATGGCCAGTCTTGAAAGAATGATTGCTTATTCAGTATATGCCTTCCGCCCCTCCGGCACAACTGTTCCATGGGGTGATTCCGACGCCACCGTCGATGATGCGGCAAGAGCCGCCCTATATGGTTATTTGGCGGCAGGGATTTCGGAGCCTATGGCCATTATCGGATCCATGGCAGGGAAGGCTCCTCTTGTTCAGGCGGCGCTTGAAGCCGCGCATGAAATCCAAGATTTGGAGGAGACGCTGGCATTCATCGGTTCTCTTGATGGTCGCACCGTGAACTGGCCTGTCATCTCATGGCAGAAAACGCTCAAGCAGGTCGCCTTTCGGTCGGATTGGAGCAGTTCGGCATTGAGCGTCTTCTTCGCCTGCCGGACTCCGGTCTGCAACGGGCATTCCCATATCGACCCGGCGGGATTTGATTTCGCGGGTCTGGGACGGCCTCTTGTTGTCGATCCAGGACGGTTCACCTACCGCGAGGACGCCGACAGGAGGAATTTCAAGTCGGCGAAATGGCACAATACTCTTGCGGTAAATGATTGCGAACCTTTTGAATATCTTGACACCTGGAGATATGGACCTCAGAAGGAAGGGCGTATTTTGCAGGTAATTGAGAAATCCGGCCTTATGGCGGTTGTTGCAGAACATGACAACTACCTGCCTGCAGTCCACCGCCGCGCCGTCATCATCCTGGAAGGCGAGTGCTTGCTGGTGCTTGATGAAGTGTCAAATGCGCCGGCTGGCTCTTCGGTCCAGCTGTACTATCATCTGGATTTTGAAAAGACAATGATCATGGATCACCGGGTCGAAGCCTATGGCGACGATGTATCACTCATTGTGCTGTTTTCAGGAAATCTCACCTGTGATGCATTGCCTGGACGCGTCTCGGATCGGCTGGATGTCGCGCGCCCATCTACCCGTCTCCGTCTTGAAGACAGGGAAGGGCATGGAGCCCGCCGCAGGTATGCAACGGTTCTAGTTCCTTACCGGACCGCATGCGGTGTCCCTGAAGCTTCTCCGCCGGAAATAATTGGCGACGGAGGCGATTGGGCTTGCCGATTCATGTTGCCG
Source organism: uncultured Victivallis sp. (assembly GCA_964506605.1). Taxonomy (GTDB): domain Bacteria; phylum Verrucomicrobiota; class Lentisphaeria; order Victivallales; family GWF2-50-93; genus GWF2-50-93. The sequence goes on from CAZDNQ010000241.1 coordinate 3,345, forward strand.
GGCAGAAGGCATTCAATTTATTGGAGGAACCTGGCCGATATATCCTACAAGACCGAACATTTTCTATGAGCTGCTGCAGCCGGCTGTTGATACCATCTTCTTCTGCAATCTTGATTCTTAAACATCTTCGGGTTATCTTTTCCATGCCGTGAATGAAAATTTCAAGACGAAAGAGGTGGCAGATGAATGATAACACTGAAACACTGGAATATCTGAAGAAGACAGGCATAGATCTGGCTGTCCAGTTCGGGCCTAGGCTGCTTGTGGCGATAGGCATTATAATTGTCGGCGTGGTCGTAGGCCGCTGGATAGGACAGCTTCTGGACAAGTGGCTTCGGAAGCTGGAGCTTGAACCTCCGGTACGTGAGCTTCTGCTGAAGATATCAAAGCTTCTGGTGATGGCATTGTTCGTCATAATGGCCCTGCAGAACCTCGGAGTCCAATTGCTGCCGCTGATTGCAGGAATCGGCGTGGCCGGAGCCGGCATCGCCCTCGCAATGCAGGGTATACTCGGCAACATGGTCGCCGGGTTGACCATCATCTTCACAAAACCTTTCAAGGTCGGTGAATATATTTCGATTGCAGGTGTCGAGGGAGAGGTGACCGCAATTAATCTTTTCAGCACTATACTGGCGCATCCGGACATGTCCAAGGTCGTGGTCCCGAATCGCAAGATCGTCGGGGAGATCCTGCACAACAACGGCAAAATCCGCCAAATTGATATCGTCGTAGGAGTGGCATATGACACTGATCTGAACAAGGCGCTTTCCGCAATAGATGAAATCCTGAAAAATAATCCGAAGGTGCTCAGGGATCCCTCTCCGGTGATTGGTGTGAGCGTATTGGCGGATTCGTCGATAAATATCGCTGTCAAGCCCTGGACCAGCGTAGCTGACTTCGGTCTTGTGGCAGGAGAGATAAACAAGGCGCTTGTAGAGTCTTTCCGTGTCAAGAACATCAACATTCCGTTCCCGCAGAGGGAAATCAAAATCCTCGGCGGCGCCAGCTGATAATTCAATGGATAACAGCGCTATTGCTGAACTTCACAGGAAGTGGTGGAAACGGGAGAATGAAGAGATCCTGGTATCGAACTATTTTCCTTTGAACACCCCGTACGGCGGACTCGACATAGACGTCCCTCCCTCGCAGATGGCCATGCGGAAGAAGGCGAACGCCATGGCGGTCGCTGAGGCAGACGTCCCTTCCGACACGCTCAACGTCCAGGGAGTGGGTTTCGGACCCGCACTCCTTCCCGCGCTTGCCGGCGCCGGATTCGAATATGACGCCAATACATCCTGGTCCGTACACGCCTATGATTCTGCGAATCTCGCAAAAGTGAATGCATTTGATTCGGAGCATCCGCTCTGGCAGAAATATATCAGGCGCCTTGAACCGCTTCTCGAGAACTGGAGCTGGGACACATTTCTGCCGTCGCTTGCAGACTATCTCGGGCCTATGGACATTGTCGCCGGCCTGATCGGATCCGAAAAGCTTGCGATTGAGCTCTATGACAATCCCGGCGATGTCAGACGCCTGGCGATGGATGCTGCAAGACTTTTGTCGGAAGCCATCAACTATGAGATCGAACTGCACCGCAAGGCTGGACTCATTGATGGAGTCACAGATGTCTTTAGCGTATGGCTTCCTGGAAGGGGGGTCCGGCTTTCCGAGGATTTTTCCACTCTTGTAGGTCCTGACCAGTACAATGAGTTCTTCCATGAGCCTGATTCTTATGTCTGCAGCAGTTTCGATTCTGTCTTCATGCATGTGCATTCAGGAGCGGCGCAATGCATCCCCGGATTCATAGGCGTGGAACGCATGGGCGCGATTGAGTTCGGCAATGATCCGAACGGGCCCGGTGTCGATGACAGGATTGAGACCGCCAGGCTCGTGCAGGGGAAAGGGCTTCCACTCCAGATGACCAGCTGGAACATCAGGCTCATGGAGGAGGAAATCCTGAAGATGGTAAAATCCCTCGATCACAGAGGCCTTCTAGTAAGGTTCCAGACGGATTCCATAGGGGAGGCAAGAGATCTATATGGCCTGATAAAAAATGCGAGCGCCGCCCCTCATCCCTGATCCTGGAATATCAATTTCAACAAAATTATCAAATAGTAACAATCCCATATTGAAACAGAAGCTCATGCATGTAGATTAATGATACAAAATAAAAATGTAACATTAAAAATTCGGACACGGTGGGATGAAGATGAGGAAGGACAGGATAAACATGAGGATGATCGCCAGGGAGATGGGCATAAGCCCCATGACAGTCTCCAGGGCTCTCAACGGCTCCCATCTTGTCAAGGACGAGACCAGGAACAGGATATTGTCTCAGGTCCACGGGCGTGGATATGACTTCGAGAGCCGTCTCAGAAGCCTGCGCGAAGACCGCCTGAAGAACATAGCCGTACACTGCGGGGAGGAGAAGACGGCCGGTGTTTCCGCATTTGACTTCTACATCCAGCTCCATTACTTCTGCGTCAGCCAGATTAAGAGGATGGGGTTCGCAGGCAATACCGTCGATTTGAATTCCGGCAGCCATTATGACTTGTCCATGCTTTCAAAATGCCGCGCCCTGATCCTCCTCAGTCCTTTGAAGCCGGACGTTTGGGAGAATGTCAGGAGCAGGTTTCCGAAACTCAAGACAATTAATATGTTTGGTGAAGTCGATGGTATTCCGACCGTCACGCCAGATGAGACCGGAGGCGGAGAGATCGCAGGAAGGCATGTCGCCGCGAAAGGGCACAGGAGCGTTGGAGTCTTCCTGGATTTCGCTGAAAGGAGCTTTCTTCTGAGATATGCCGGTTTCATAGCTGGAGTCCACAGCGTGAGGCAGGATGTCAGGATAGATCCGATCAGCTTCGCCAATCCTGCCGACAAGGGCGAAGCCGACAGGCTGAAGGAGGAGGCGCTGGACAGATATTTCTCAGTGAACAGGAAAAACCTCCCCACCGCGTTCTTCGTCCCGAACTGCTATGCCGCGATATACCTGTACGATTATCTGAAGAGGCACGGCATCAGTGTCCCGGATGACGCCGGCCTGATCGGATATGACAACATCGATTACTACAAGATGGCTGACATCCAGATCTCAAGGGTCTATTTCGAGGTGAGGGAGCTTGCGGTTCAGGCAGTCGACATCGCCTGTTCGATCATTGAGAAGGAAGGGAGCCCCTTGTTCACCGTGAGCCTTCCGGTAAAGTTCATGGACTGCGGATCCGTGCTTCCAGTAGGGAAAATGAAAAGGAAGAATTAATATGCCAGTTCTCAAAAGATATCCGAAGAATCCGATAATACGTCCCGAAGACCTGCCGTTCGAGGCGTATACAGTGTTCAACGCGGGAACAGCCAGGTACAAGGGGAAGATTCTGCTCATCCTCCGCATAGAGACGACCGAACGGAAAACGGTCTTCCACGTGGCGACCAGCGATGATGGAGTGAAATTCAAGGTCAATAAGGAGCCGATCAATTATCCCCTAAGCCGTCTTGAGAAGCTGGGGAACAGGGCGCACAGGTTCGACATGCGCATCACGCCTCTTGACGGGACCTTCTACGTCTGCCACGCGGTCTGGCTTGATCCGTGGGGATCATGCATAGCGATCGCGAAAACGGACGATTTCGTGGACTTCAAACAGATATCAATGTCGGTACCGTCTAACCGCAACGCAGTCCTCTTCCCTGAGAAGATCAACGGGAAATACGTCCGCCTGGAACGTCCGCAGAATGTTGACGGGTCCGGTTCTACATGGACAAGCGAGTCGGATGATCTCATCCACTGGGGCAATCCGCTGCCGGTCAAGATCCCGTGCACAGACTGGTCCAACAGGAAGAACGGTCCGGGCTGCATTCCGATTCAAACAAAAGAAGGCTGGCTGGAGATCTACCATGGGACATGCATGACT
>CAZDNQ010000242.1:0-7245 GCA_964506605.1 uncultured Victivallis sp.
CTCTGCATCGATGCCGTGGCAAGTGGAAAGAAACCCGGCACGGTCTCATTGTTCACAGACGCCGACATTGATGCCGCAGGCGGGCGCTGGGGCTCAGCGCATGAGCTCACCCTCCTTGACGCCATCGACATATTCAGGAACGGAAAGCGCCCCCCTATAATGATAATCGGGGTCGAACCTGAACAGATCGGATACGGCCTTGAGCTGAGCAATACCGTAAAAACCGCTATCCCAAAGATCGTTGAACTTGCAAAGAAATGCCTCGGCAAATGATTTCCCCACAACCAGGAATCCTCCGAAAGCACATTGTGCAAAACACAGATTTCAGGGGCTCCTTGTACTGAACAGGCGCCGTTTTGCCTCATTTTAGGGAGCTGCTCTTTGTACTTGCACTCCTCCCAGTGTATTTTATGCGTTTTATTTTCAAGAGGATTGATGAATAATTTACTTACAGACCTGTTCCTGGCATGGCGCTATCTGAAGCCGAAGAGGAACGCGGTGTCGTTCATAACATGCATGTCCGTGATCGGCGTGACGCTGGGCGTGGCCGTGCTCATTGTCGTGCTGGCGGTCATGACAGGCTTCACCGACGAGATGAAGGAGAAGATGATCGACACCATGGCGCATATCCAGATCCAGGACTACAGGTACGGATACATTGCGAACCCCGCAAAGGTCGTCAAGGAGGCAAGGGCCCTGGGCTGCGAGGCGTCCCCGGTGATCCTGAAGCATGGGCTCCTGCAGAAGGGGGAGCATCTGATTCCAAAGACTGTCATCGGGATCCGGCCCGAGGATGAAAGATCGAGCATCGACGTGCAGAGGTACATGTACGCCGGCGACTTCTCCCTGAAAAAGGGCGAAGTGCTCGTCAGCGATGTCATAGCGCAGGAGCTCAACCTGAGGATCGGCGAGAAGATAATCCTGCATTCCCCGTCGAAGATAACGAAGATGTTCAAGTATGAGGAAGGGAAGGGATTCAAGTTCAACGAGGACAAGGCGAAGGTCTTCTTGCCTGACGAATACAGGATCACCGGATTCTTCTCGTTCGGAAAATTCGATTTCGACAGTTCGGCCATCTTCATAAACATCGACGACGCCGCGGAACTTTTCGAGCTTCCCTGGGATTCAGCCGGCGCTGTCTACATCAGGACGAAGGATCCGTTCCACCTCCAGGGAATCCAGACGGATCTGCAGAACAAGTTCCCGGAGCTCCAGGTCCTCTCATGGCAGCAGATGAACCGACAGTTCCTCGGCGTGCTGGCGGTTGAAAAGAACATGATGTTCTTCCTGCTGATCTTCATCGTGCTTGTGGCCGCCTTCAGCATCTCGAACACCCTGATAACCGTAGTCCTCCAGAAGACCCGCGAGATCGGGCTCATCAAGGCGCTCGGAGCCTCCCCGCTGACAATACTGCGCACTTTCGTCCTGCAGGGCTTCATCGTAGGGGTGATGGGGACCTTCTGCGGCACCTTGCTGGGGATCGCAGTCATCCGCTGGAGGAACGAGATCATGTTCACAGTGAGCAAACTCACCGGCTGGGAGCTGTTCCCGAAGAAGTTCTATTATTTCAGCGAGCTTCCCGCCAGGATAGTCGCCGGAGATCTGATGATTATCTGCATAGTCTCCGTGATCCTCTGCACCATGGGGGCCCTGCTCCCGGCATGGAGGGCCGCACGCCTGGATCCGGCGAAGGCGCTCAGGTATGAGTAACGAAAAGAATCGGAGAACCGGCGATAGAGATATGGCTAAATTGAATTGTCCTTCGCGCCTCTTAAGCCGCTTAAGTGTTTTATATTATTGGAAAACAGGGAATCATGGCTGAAAAATTCATACAGGTAAGGGATGTCCATAAGGACTATCGTATCGAAAAGACCTCGATATCGGTCCTGCGCGGTGTCAACCTCGACGTGAAAAAAGGCGAGTGGATCGCCCTGCTCGGGGCTTCTGGCAGCGGCAAGACAACCCTCCTCAACATCGTCGGCGCGCTGGAAAAACCGGACAGGGGCGAGATAAGCTTCGATGAATTCAGATATTCCACGATGTCCCGCGAAAAGGCTTCGGACTTCCGGCTGACAAAGGTCGGATTCATCTTCCAGGCGTACCACATGCTCCCCGAACTGAGCATCCTCGAGAACGTTAAGCTTCCTGCGATGCTCAACGGGCGGCACGGCGAGAAGGTCACTGCCGAAGCCGGAGATCTCCTTGAGAAGGTCGGCCTCGGACACCGCGTCAGGCACAAGCCTGCGGAACTCTCCGGCGGCGAGCAGCAGCGGGCCGCGATCGCGCGTTCACTGATCAACGCCCCGCAGCTGATACTGGCCGACGAACCAACCGGAAATCTTGATTCTAAAACCGGGCACGAGATACTTGAAATTTTCAAGAGGCTGCATGATAGTGATTCAGGCAGGACGATCATCATGGTCACCCATGACCCCGAAGTGGCGGCGCTGTCCGACAGGATAGTCCACATGAAGGACGGGATAATAGTCGAACAGTAACAGGTGGAGACCGGAAATGCTCTGCGAAATCTGCAAGAAGAACGAGGCGACGATCCACATACAGGAGATAATAAACTCCCAGAAGAAGGCCCTGCACATCTGCCAGGACTGCGCCGCGAAGAAGAATGCCGGGAACGGCGTGTTCAACGGGCTCAACCTTGCCGACATCCTATATAATATTTCCTCAAACATCCCATCAGGCGGGAGCGGGGCGGAAGCGGCAAAACCAAACGAGCCGGTGGTTAACAATGTCCCTGTGATTACCTGCAGCAAATGCGGATGGACCACCGTCAATTTCAGCGAAAGGGGCAGGCTCGGATGCGCAAACTGCTATGCCATTTTCAGGGATATACTGTCCCTCGCCCTCAAGAACATGCACAAGGGCACCATGCACGTGGGCAAACGTCCCGGCATGCGCTCCTCCGCAGATGACGAGGCCAGCAGGAACGCGCTCGAGGCGATGAAGCTCCAGAAGAAGCTCGAGGAGCATGTCATGAGGGAGGAATACGAGAAGGCCGCCGAAGTCAGGGATCTCCTGGCATCTCTCAAGGGCAGGACGAAAAACAGCAGGAAACAGAACAAAGACAGGTAAGATGCAGGACAATCCGATAGACAAGCTTTTTGAGAAGAGAGTGAGCTGGCTCGCGGACAGCGGACCGGAGGACGATATCGCCATAAGCTCGAGAATACGCCTCGCCAGGAACATCCGCGAAATCCCGTTCCCTTCGAACGCCAACACCGAGCATCTCGACTCCTCGGCCGCCTCCGTCCTTCTCGCAGTGGAAAGGACAAAATGCTTCAGGAAGTTCTACGAGATCGAAATGGCGAAGCTGAACGCCCTCGACAGGCAGGTCCTGCTGGAGAGACGGCTCATAAGCAGGGAGTTCTTCGCCAAGAAGCAGAACACCGCGCTTGTCATGACCGACGACGAGATCTGCTCCATAATGATAAACGAGGAGGACCATCTCAGGATGCAGGCCATGCTCTCCGGACTCAGGCTCGGGGAGGTATGGAAGATTATCGACAGGATAGACGACAGGCTCTCCGCCGAACTTCCATTCGCCTTCGATGAAACCCTGGGCTATCTCACCTCATGCCCGACCAACGTCGGCACCGGCATCCGCGCTTCGGTGATGCTTCATCTGCCCGGCCTCGTCCTCGGCGAACAGATTAACGCCGTAATTCAGGCCGTGAACAAGCTGGGACTCGCCGTCAGGGGGATTTTCGGCGAGGGCACTGAAAGCCTCGGCAACCTTTTCCAGATATCCAACCAGAGCACGCTCGGCGAGTCGGAACCCCAGATAATCGAAAGGCTCGAATCCGTCATCAGGCAGATAATCAACCATGAGAAGAACTCCAGGCAGAAACTGCTGCAGAACCGCAGGGAGTTCCTCATGAACCATATTGGCAGATCATACGGACTGCTCAGGCATTCATACATTATCTCCAGCGAGGAGACCCTGAACTCGCTTTCGGCGCTGAGGCTGGGTGTCGACATGGGTATGTTCTCGTCAGTGGACATACATACGGTTAACGAGCTCTTCGTCATCGTCCAGCCGGGACATCTCCAGAAATATGCCGGCAAGGAACTGGACGCCGTAGAACGCGACACCTTCAGAGCCACTGTCATCAGGGAAAGGTTGAAATCCTCGGAGAAGAAATAATCCATGGAAATATCGATCACATGCCTTCTGGCCCTCCTTGAGATGACCTTCATCTTCGTTGGGCTGCTGATCCTGCACGGACTCAGGAAGGAGATCGGCAGCGCAGCGTTCTATATCGCCATCGGGCTCCTATTCGTCTTCACCCAGCTTGTAAGCGCGACAGAACTGCAGGTAGTCATCGGATTCGCCGGTGCAAACTTCTATATCGCGCCAAGCGTGCTCTTCCTGCCATACCTGTCAGCACTGATGATCGTCTATATAACCGAAGGCACGCTTGTCACGCAGAGACTGATCATAGGTGCGATGGCGACACTCGGCTTCTACGTATATCTGAGCTATCTCACCGGAATGCAGTGCGGCTGGGCGGGATACACGATCTCCCAGGGGGCGTCCGCCGACTCCCTCGAGTTCCTGCTCAGGAACAGCCAGCGCACGATGGCGAGCTCCATGGTGGCGCAGACACTCGACCTCTTCCTCATTCCAATATTCTTCCAGAGGCTGAGGAACGTCGGCTGCAGGATGTTCATCTCGGTTCTTGGTTCGCTGATGCTAACCCAGCTTGCCGACACACTCGTCTATTCCCTTGTATGTTTCTGGGGCGAAAGACAGCTGTGGGTCTACCTGAGCTCCTCATACATCGCCAAGGCCATCTTCACTATATGGCTCAGCGCCATCGCCTCCATCTACCTGACGAAGATAGAGATGGAAATGCCGGCGCACCATGGACGCAGGACCCTCGACATCATCTTCTCGTTCCTGGGAAGCTACGGCAAGGCGGAGGCGCTCGAGCGCAACCTGCAGGAGTCCGAAGGCAGATACCGGACCGTGATCGAGAACGCAAGTGAAATGGTACTCCTTCTGAACCGCGAAGGTGAAATACTCGACGCCAACAACGCAGCCCTCAGCATCCTGAAGCTCAAATCAAAGAAGGACATCATTGGGAAATCGTTCACGGGAATGCTTGCAGACCTCAAGGATTTTCCTTTCAACATGGAATCCTACTGGGAAGGAACCCAGACCAGGATCCCTGAGGACGGACCACGCATCCACAATGTGCAGCTCCATGCCCTTTCCTCAGATGGCAGGAAGGTCGAGTTCGATGCCGCGCTGAACATCATCGAGGTTGAAAACGTCAAGGTGCTGATCGTCCTGGGCAGGGACGTCACCGAGCAGAACCGCCTCAACCGCGAACAGGAGGAGCTGAAGGAGGAGCTGGCCCATGCGCAGAGGCTTGAGTCCGTCGGACAGCTCGCAGGCGGCGTCGCCCACGACTTCAACAACTATCTGCATGCCATCCAGGGCAACCTGGACATCCTCCTCCTCATGCACGACACCGAGGACGAGAAGGTCCTGAAGCATCTTGAAAGGATAAACGACATTACCGGCCAGGCCTCGAAGCTGACCCAGGAGCTCCTCGGTTTCGCCCGCAAGGGCAAGTACCGCGAGGAGATAATCGGACTCGACAGGCTGATGAGGGAGACCGTCGAACTGTTCAGCCCCCAGTCCCTCGAATCCGCCGAACTTATCATAGACATCGAGAAGTCTAAGATGCCGGTGAAGGGCGACGCTCTCCAGCTCAAGCAGGTGTTCCTGAACATGCTCATCAACGCCAGGGACGCCCTTGAGTCGAAGGACGACAAGGACAGGAAGATCTTCATCGAGGCGAAGAGGGCTGAAGCCTTCAAATCAAAATTCATCCCCCCTGCCGAGAAGGAAAACGTTTCCATCGACAACTATTACTGCGTGAAGATCTCCGACAACGGCATAGGGATGGACAAGGAGACCTTGACCCGCATCTTCGATCCTTTCTTCACCACCAAACCGATCGGCAAGGGTACAGGTATGGGACTCGCCATGGCTTATGGCGCCATAAGCAACCACCATGGCTGGATACACGTCGAAAGCGAGGAGCAGAAAGGCACCACCTTCCATGTGTTCCTTCCAAGGCACGAGGAGAAGGAGTCATGATCAGGAATCCATTTCCAGTAAATATCAGACATGTCGCAATCGTCTCCCTGGCGGGGAAACCAACGAAGGAGGCGATATCATCCACCCGCAGCCTCATGAAGAGCTTCGGTATCCGGACGACCGTCATGCCGAATGTCTTCGCAGCTGAATCCGGCGAAAAGCTTCCATCCCCGTGCGAACTTCGCATTTCCGATTTCAACAGGGCCTTGAAGGACAAATCCGTCGACATGATCATCAGTTCCCGTGGCGGATACGGTTCGGCGCAGCTCCTGGACAAGTTGGACTGGCCGCTCCTGAAGAAGAGGAACATGCCTGTCCTCGGCTACAGCGACATCACCGCGTTCCATCTTGCGATGTTCGCAAAAAACGCCGGCATGGCAATATCCTCGCCGATGACCTCGGAGCTGGAGCGGGCGCTCAAACATCCGCTGACATGGGGGACGTTGCATAGCTCTTTTGACAATGATTCCGGAAAAGCCATCCCTCTCGCGGAAACATTTAAAATGGATGTGATAAGAGGAGGCAAGACCTCAGGCAGGATAATCCCGGCAAACCTCTGCGTCCTCACAACCATGCTTGGAACAAAGTACCAGCCGGACTTCAAAGGAACCATCCTGCTTGTCGAAGACCTCTACGAGCCGGTCTACAAACTCGACCGCTACCTGACCCATCTCAGGCTCGCTGGCGTTCTTGATGGCATTTCCGGCCTCCTTTTCGGAAGCTTCCGCCGCTGCGGGGACGACAGGGAGAGGATGAAGATATTTGCGAAGTTCGCGGACGATGTCAGGGGACCTGTTATCTCCGGCATCCCCTTCGGCCACATCAAGCGCCGCCTCTGCCTCCGCTTTGGCGCAAGAGTCGAGATTTCCAACGGCCGAATTATTTACATCTGAGTATTTCTACGGCACGTTAATAACTATTCGTACTTCACCTTGATTGCAGTTCCAGCCTTTGCGCTCTTGCATGCAAGAGCGATGACATGTATCGGACGGCGCGCCCATTCAAGAGCAATGACAAGATTCTATCCTTTCACTATATGATCCGCGACATTCAGCCGCTCATTGTCGATCTCAGCAGCATTCTTGATTTTTTCATGTTTTATATTTTGGGTACCT
>CAZDNQ010000243.1:0-7241 GCA_964506605.1 uncultured Victivallis sp.
CTTGCCGTCCACGCGCGGAACCACCGCCATCTTGCACTCTGTCTGTTCCGGAGCATTGGCAAACCATACCTGCCCTTTTCCGTCAGGAGCTCCTGCGCCGAGAAGGATCTGGCGGTCGGAGAACCTCAACGCGCCGCCCTGGTCGATGTTTTCGGAACCTATGAACAGCTCCAGCCCGTCTCCGCTCCAGAGCATGTCCTTCGTGTTCTTGTTCTGCATCGGCGTGGCGTCAGTGGCCTCGACATGGATGTAGAGGTTGCTGTCGTCGTATGCAAGCCTGAAATTGGCTTCAGACTCGTCGGCCTTCGCACCTTCGACAAGGCGTTTGCCTGATATCATCTCCGGAGGAAGTCCCGGCCAGTCTCCGCGTTCGCCGTCGATCTTGATAGGACTTGGAGTCCTGGCGATTGTGACCTTCTGCTTTCCACCGGCCTTGCTGCTGAACCTGGGATCATCGAACACAAATGGCTTCTTCCCCTCGAACTCGAGCTTGTAGACCTCGTAGTTTGACTTCACCATCTCCTCGAGCATGGGCTTCCACGGACGGTCCGTCACGGAAATAAGTCCGCAATTGGGGCGTTCCCCATCGTATTTGGAGTAGAACACTCCCAGACATGGGGCGTCAACAAGTGTGAACCACTCGACACCGACGACATATCCCAGCGAGGCGGTGTTCTCAAGATAATTCCGGTATGCCAGTCCGCGTTCCTGCTGGTTGTTGACGTCCTTGAACGGGCCCACTCCGGAATCCGAGGAGGAGCTCCAGTAGAATTCACTCAGGAACATCGGCTTCTCACCGCTCCATTTGTATATGCGGTCGAGATAATCCTTATCGACGCCATAGGTATAGTAGTTCACTGAAACGATGTCCGTATATTTGCTGGCTATTTTGCAGAGCTGTTCGTTGTTGGCGGTACTAGGCTGCCAGCGGCTTCCTATGAGCATGTGGTTCTTGTCATATTTCTTGAACGTATCATAGGTCAGCTTGAACAAGGTCTCGAAGAAAAGGGCCGTGAAGGCCTGCATGTCCTCGGAAGCCTCCTTCGTGGTCACAGGCAATCCGACTCCTTCCATGGCTTTGAAGTCCGGATGATTCATCTTCCATGCATTATTGCAGGCGTCTACAGTCTTGTATTTCTCCTCCAGGAACTGGACGAGGCGCTTCTTCGCCGGCACGTTCTTGAGCGTCGGAATCACGCGCGGGACCGCCTCATGCGTAGGTTCGTTGGTGATGAAATAACCTATCAGCAGCGGATCGTCCGCATTCTTCGCAAGATTACTGCACTGCTTGTCGAATTCTGCGACAGACTTCTCGTCGAACGGATCAAATGTCTCCCGTATATCAGGGAGCGGCTGTATGCCGTTCCAGCCTGAAGCCGAAGGCAGATGTGAGACGTAGGGGAAATTCTTCTTCGTCGCCGTCTCCTTGTCGACACCGGAAAACGCCCCGACTGAATTGAAGCCCCATTTGCGGACGCGGTCGATCATCCTGTCCTGGAAATTCGCCATGGTGACAGGTTCGCCATATTTCCTAATCATATTGGCAAGCTGGTACGAAGTGGCCTTCGAATTCCACCATTTATCCTGATGCCAGGTGGAGCCATAGGTTGCGTCATGCGGGGGAATCCATTCGAATGATGATTCTCGCCCTTCAACATAAGTAAATGAACTAGGGCTGAACGAGCATACACCGAGATGGAAGAATGCATTACCGTCAGGATCGACGAGCACCCATTTCCCGCCATTTTTCTCGACATGGAAGAAACCGGTCTTCTTCAACCCCATCTTCTCACCGCTGCCGGGAAGACCGCCGAAACGGTCGAATACCGGAGGTTTCAGGCTTTCATAGTATGCCTTTTCGTCCTCGACATCTTTTTTCAGCTCATCTTCGCTGGAAATACGGTTTAGAATTTTCTCTTTTACAATCTGTCCGAACCTGTCGACCCTGAAAGTCGGAGTTCCATCAGCAGGAGCCGGAGCCGCCGCTCCTCCGATCCTCAGCGCAAAGTTCGGATTGTCCTTGTTGAAAGGCACCCAGAAATGCCACTGGTAGATGTTCCAGCCCCATTCACGGTTGTCCTGGAGCTGCTGGTATGAATATTCAGGGATTGCGAATTCCGTCCTTGAACCTGTCGGGCTTATCAGCGCAAGCCTGCTCTGGTTCCCCTGGAACAGGAAAGGCTTGTCAGGTTTCGCCTTCGGGAATTCCTTCTCGTCAGTTCCGCCGATGATCCATTTGCCTCCGCGTCCATAGTCGTTGCTGATCTGCATCGAGCAGTTGAATTTGGCGATGTTCCCAGGAACATCGGACGGCTTGCATTGGACTCCCCCCCCATTGAGCTCCACATCTATCTGCCCGCCACCCTCGAATTTCAGCGTCGCCTTGTTCCCTTTTACCGTCTTGTCCATTATCTTTATGTTCTTGTTGGCCTTGTCGACGAACACAGGATATGTGATTTCGAACTTGCCATCGGCTCCCTTGTCGACGACGATTCCATTGCCGTCCAGGCTGAGCTTGTCGGCAATTGCGGAATCAGCGCAGAAAAATCCAAGCAAGGCCGCTCCCGACAGTAAGGCCAGTCTTCCATATCGAACATATCTCATGTTTCATCTCCCCTTGAATTTATTTGTCTATTTTATTCCCAGCTTTTCGAAGAGCGGCTTTATTGCTTCAATCCACTTCTCATATCCGGGACCTGCGAGATGCAGCTTGTCCTGTCCGAAATACTCCGCCTTAGGGGTATTGTCTGGATTCGCCATCACAGCATATAGATCGCATGTCGCCATATTCTTCTTGCCCTCGGCCAGCTTTTTGATCTTCTCATTGAGAGCCAGCTTCTCCGGAAGCTTTATAGGAGCCTTCGGATTGTCGCTCGGAGGAACCGTGCACAGTACTATCGGCGTTGCCGGATTCTTCTTCTCGACCATTGCAATCATATCGGAAATATTGGAAATCACATCGTCGGCCTTTCCCATCGCGGTAAGATCATTGGTGCCGATATTGATCACAACGGCTTTCGGATTGAGGTCTGCGACATCCTCCTGGAAGCGAAAAAGAAGTCCTCGGCTTGTGTCCCCTCCCACGCCTCGGTTGGCAACCTTCATTCCCGGAAAGCCCTTTCCAAGATCCTTCCAGCCACCGGTCAGTGAATCCCCGCAGAAGACGACCGCGCCCTGGTCCTTCTCCCTCTGTCCCCAGAAATACTTGCGGTTGTCGTCCATCCACCCGAACTTCCTGATCACGCCCTTTCCCGGCCAGTCTGAATCCTTCGCCGGATACGGTGTCGGCCCGTTCTGGGCATCGGCCGCAGAGGAAAGCAGTCCATAGAAAATTGCAGAAAAGACAATCCCGCCAAACAGCGCCTTCTTAAGTCCAGACTTCATATTTTGTCCCTTGTTTTATGTTTATGTATGTTGGTCTTCAGCCCTGCAGAAAATTGATGGATTAAACCGACGTCCTACTTGTAGAACGCGTTCTTTTCCGCCGTCGCCATGCTGTTCCATGTCGAATATTTCACCGCTTCGGCATGTCCGTCTCCGAACACGAAATTCGATCCTCCCGGATGCTGCACAAACATTCCGCTGTAGAAGTTCTGATACCACATCCATGGAATTCCCATGCCGTCCCAGGTATGGCTGTTCGGATAATCAAGCATGGACACCGATTGGATGGCCACATCCGAACCAGGGCGGTAGCGCAGGGCTCCATCCGCGAACCAGAATTTCTTTTCAGTGAGATTCTTGGTGTGCGGATATGGCCAGTGGGTCAGGGAGTTCGGGGAATATATGCCTCCAAGCCTTGCATTAAGGCTGTAATGACATCCCTTGCCGCCCGTCAATACCCTGCCGAGAGCCGAACTGGTCTGGGGGCAGTGCATTACGGTATCATCGGTCTTTCCGGAAATTGTCAGCTCGCATTTTGATGTACCGCTCCATCCTGACGTACCGTCATTATAGCCTTCAAAGGAGCTGGGCCATTGCTGGCCGTTGTAGGGAAGATATCCATCATAGTCCGCACCGTACGAATGGCCCCAGACACCTATCTGCTTGATATTTCCCATGCATGCGATGCTTCGCGCGGTCAGCTTTGCGCGGCCGAGGGCTGGCAGAAGCATCGCGGCGAGTATTGCGATGATCGCAATGACCACGAGAAGCTCTATCAAAGTAAACCGAGCTTCTCTCGCCGTCGCTCCCCGTGTCCGCGGGGCAGCTATGGCGGGCACGGCCACCAGCAGCTCGATCAATGTGAATTTCTCCTGTTTATGCATCATTCTGTAAGTCCTATCTTTTAGCCCCTGTTCCAGTATAATACCGTCCGATTCCGGCAGCTCCATTGAGCTCGGTGCCTTTAAGCTGATCGACATGCCCGTCGACAAAGGTCACATTCGCCCTTTCATTGTGCCTGGTCATAACGGCATATCCTCCGGCAGGCCACGTCGAGGAGACCGAGAACATATCCGACTGCTGGCCCCCGGTGGCGGAATCTGCAATCCAGGGGATCTTCTCCGGCGCCGGAATTTTCTTCATGTTCCAGATATGCCCTCCCCAGCTTCCGTTCGGCTCAAAATAACCTCTGCCTGCCTTGCTGAGATCAAGTCCGTTTACGGTTCCATATGAGCCGAGAACGCCGTAGGTGTACCAGGCGGGGCCGCTGTCATTTTCAAGTATGGCCTTTGTCGGAGGAAAATAAGGGCATCTCACTACGGTCCTGTTCCTGAGGTAGTCAGGTCCGGCGCTTCCGCCAAACGGATCGCAGTTCTTCCACCCTATGAAATAAACGCACCATGGCCATTCCGCCCAAGTCCTCCTGAACTGGTATCCCGGCACGAAATCATTGTAGTCGTCAGAATACTGGAGGTAGGCGATCATGACCTGGCGCTGGTTCGATGCGCAGTCGATCCCCTTGACCGCCTCCCTGGCCGATCTGAGGGCCGGCAGGAGAAGGGATGCAAGAATAGCGATGATTGCAATCACGACCAGGAGTTCGATCAATGTGAACATATTTTTTTTCTCCCTCGGAGAAAAAAAATCATTTAGTGTCAGTTTCATGGATTCACCTTTTTACAGTTGCTGTTGATTCGCGCTTCATGAGCTTCGGCATGATGCGGATACGGCACTGCGGAGCGTTTGCAGGCCTTTTCCCGTCCTTGAGCGAGACGATGAGCTCCCTGGCGGCACATCTTCCTATTTCGGCCTTGGGGACGCTCACGCTCGAAAGGGTCGGCGTGACCAGATTCGATGTCTCCATGTCGTCAAATCCAATTATGCTCAAATCCTGCGGGACCTTTATGCCGGACTTGATCGCGGCCCGCAGGAGTCCGAGAGCGCAGTAGTCATTCGTGCAGAGGAAGGCCGTCGGAAGATCCTTGCGTCCGAAAAACCCCATGCTCCATGCGGCGGCGTCAGTCACGTGGTTCCTGCCCCTGTAAATCCATTCCTCCCTGATCTTGATCCCCTTCTCGGCCATCTTATATGCGAAAGTCAGATATCTCTCGCGGTACGCCGGCAGACTTCCGTCGCCCACCATGAATCCGATCTTCCGGTGCCCCAGCGAATAGACGTGTTCGAACGACTGCGAGATGCCCTCGAAGTTGTCGGTGGTCACCTCGACGGCGCCGTCACCTGCCATCATGTCCACAAGCACGACTGGAAGCCTGAAATCATGGAGGAACCTGGAAAGACCGTCGGGCTGTTCACCGGCCAGGAGGAGGCCTGACACACGGTCCTCGTATATTGAACTTATGAAATCCGGATCGTTGAGGGAGTCCTTCCTTATATAGCGCATGATGGTCCTGTAGCCGAACTTCCTCGCCTCGTCGACTGCGCCGTCGCTGATGGGCCTGTAGAAGGAGACGGAACCTGAAATGAACTCCTCGGCGGGGATGTCCTTGTATTCCATGGCCTCTATGTTCCTCCCGCCGATCCGGAAACGTTCTCCGCCATGGCTGAAGCAGAATACGAGTCCGAGTGTCATGCCGCCAGAGGCCGACAGCCCGGAGACGGGCTTCCTGGACATGGACAGGCCGCCGCCGCGAGGTATATATCTGGCGTCCCTGATTGCCTTGAGCACGGCGTTCCTGGAGGATTCGCTGGTCCTGCCGGTATTGTTCATGACGCGGGAGACCGTGGCTGTCGAGACGTCTGCCATCCTTGCGATGTCATATATGCTTTTCTTCATACAAGCCCGTCTTTTTTACTGTAAGTTACATTTATCATATACCATTTCCCAGTCTTGTCAATCGAAAACAGCAACATTTTATTATTTTTTCATGTAACTTACAATAATACTTTGACTTTGTTTCTTTGCTGCCTATTATATTGTGATTTCCAGCCGCATGGGCGGTTGCCGAAACATAGGAACATCGCATATGGGACAGACACCATGAAAACCGGAAGCTTGATTTCAAACTTCAGCAGTCCGTCAATTGCCGACAGGCTGGGGAATTTCAAGGTCAGGGTCCGCGTGCCGGACGGCGAATGGCATGATGTCAGCATCTGCAACGCGCGCATCGGCCTCCGCAGGACAGGCAATGTCTCGATCGCATCCTTCGACTTTTCCGGAAGGGTCGAAGTTTCCGTTGCTTTCAAGAACAAGTTTTCATCCGCCAGGATACGCCCGTTGAAACGGCAGATCAGTTTTACGAAGAACGGCGACAGCGAGATATTGTTCACTCTGGACAAGCCTGCCAAGCTGTCAGTTGAAATCGACGATGATACTCTCAACAACCTCCACATCTTCGCAAATCCTCCGGAAGAGGGCATTCCAGATCTGAATGATTCAAATGTGGTTTCCTTTACGCCGGGCGTCCATAGGATCGAAGGCGACGGATTTCTGAAGCTCCAGAGCGGGCAAACCCTATATCTGCCTTATGGCGCAGTCATCAGGACAAGGGGGATTGCCTGCGACAAGGCCGGGAATGTCCGGATCTGCGGCAGAGGCATAGTCGATCTGCGAGAGTACATGCAGGAAGATCCGGGCGACAGGCAGCGTCCCAACACCCGCGGCGTATGTGCGACTTTCGCAGGAAACATCTCCATCGAAGGAGTCACTTTCCTCAATCCGAACCATTACACGATCTTCCTCGGACAGTGCGACGGAGTCAAGATCCGGAACATCAAGTCGTTCAGCTCCTCGGTCTGGGCCGACGGCATAGACTGCATGTCCACTATGAACCTGGACGTCGACGATGTCTTCCTGCGCACCAGCGACGACTGCATTGCCATATACGGCCACCGCTGGG
>CAZDNQ010000244.1:0-7229 GCA_964506605.1 uncultured Victivallis sp.
TTTTTCATCATATTGTAAAATAACCCCGGTTTCAGATTTTTCCTCTGGAAAAAAGCTAAATATTCACTTTAGTTTCCAGAAACTTCCTCACTGTTTCAAGATCTTCCGGGGTGTCAACTCCGATGCTCTGGCAGTCGGCTACGACCACGTAGATCCTTATTCCGTTCTCAAGAGCGCGGAGCTGTTCGAGCTTCTCGCATTTTTCAAGGTTTGACTCCGGAAGGGCGATGAATTTCTCAAGTGTCTTCCTCCTGTATCCATATATGCCCCAGTGCCTGTGGAGCGGCATGTCGGCGCCGCCGTCCCTGAGGAATGGAACCGGGGCACGGCTGAAATACAGTGCATATCCGTCCCTGTCGATCACCGCCTTTACGATGTTCGGATTCGAGGCGATCTCGGACCTCCTGGCAGGAACCGCTACGGTCGACATCTCGAGCGACGGATCCGCCTTCATCCTGGAGATCAGAGCATCTATCACCGAAACCGGAATGAGAGGCTCGTCACCCTGTACATTTATGATTATGTCGGCATCAGGGCACTTCTTCGAGACCGCCTCATGTATCCTGTCGGTCCCCGATGGATGGTTCGGTGAAGTCATGACCGCCATGCCGCCGAATGACTCGACGGCATTTAAGACCTTCTCGTCGTCGGTCGCCACAAACACATAGTCCGCGGTAGACGCCTTCGCCCGTTCGTAGACCCACCTGATTATCGGCTTCCCCTGAAGCTCCGCCAGGACCTTGCCGGGGAACCTCGTACTCCCATATCTGGCCGGTATTATCGCCGCTGATTTCATCGTCCCTCCTTCTCCATCCTGTCCAAAGTTCCATCTATAGTAAGTATTATCTCAGCCGCATCTGCAAGACTGTCGACCGAGAGCGTATTATCCTTCGAAAGGCTGCCCTTCTCCCCGCCGATGAGGAAATTGAGCCTGCATCCGGCTGAGGCGCCGGCATGGGCGTCGCTCCTGCTGTTGCCGATCATGAAGGAGGCGGTGATGTCGATGTCCAGCTCCTTCGACGCCTTGAAGAGCAGGCCCGGCAGGGGCTTGCGGCAGGTGCACCTGTCCTCGTCCATGTGCGGGCACACATATATCCTGTCGAACTCGAGCCCGTGCCCCTTGAAGAGCCCGGACATCCTGGAATTGACCTTGTCAAGATCCTCCTGTGTGAAATAGCCGCGCGCAAGTCCGGACTGGTTGGTCACGATCACCAGGAGGTAGCCGGCGTCCCTGAGGGCTTTCAGCGCTTCGACGGTCTCCTCGAATATGTCGACCTTCTCCGGATCGGAGACATATCCGGAATCATACATGATCGTACCGTCACGGTCAAGAAAAACAGCCTTGTTCAAGATCCGCCCCTCTCAAAAAAGCTCTGGAAAAGTTCATCCTTGGAGACGGAGGCGGTACCTATCTTCCCTACGACCACGCCTGCGGCATGGTTTGAGATTTCGGCGGCCTCCGCGGGGCCGGCGCCGCCCAGCAGCGCAAGGACAAATGACGCTATCACTGTATCTCCGGCGCCGGAGACATCGAAGACTTCGCGGGCCCTGGTCGGTACAACAAGACATTTCTTTTTACCGCTGAACAGCGCCATGCCGTCGGCGCCGAGCGTCACAAGCAGGTGTTCCGGCGCCCATGACTTCATTATCTTCCCGGCGACCTCCAGCAGGGCCCTGTCCTCTTCGACCGGCCTGGAGGCCTCCCTGGGATAGGTACCTGAAATCGCGAAGGCCTCGGACCTGTTCGGAGTCATCAGGGTGAGCCCTTTGGCCTCGAATGGCTGGCTGGGATGCGGATCGAGGGCCGTGACGACGCCCTTCCTGCGGCAGATGCTTATAATTTCCTGCAGGAGCCCCTTGTTGAGCACGCCTTTTGCATAATCCTCGAAGATCACCGCATGGATCTTCCCCTTGTATATGTCCGATATAAGCCCTTCCGCTATCCTGATCTTGATGGCGTCCGGCAGCGGTTCAGCCTTCTCATAGTCTATCCTAAGTAGCTGCTGGGAACCGGCCATGATCCTCTGCTTCTGCGTGGTTGCCCGGGCCTGGTCGGTTATTACAAAGCCATCATCTATGCCGTGATCCCTGATCAGCGACCTCAGCTTCTGGCCGGCGGAGTCATTTCCAATCACACCGAAAGCCTTCGCCCTGCCCCCGAGGGAGGAGATGTTCCTCATGACGTTGGAGGCTCCTCCAAGGGTTTCAGTCTGCTTCCTGACCTGCACAACTGGAACCGGCGCCTCCTGCGAGATCCGGGTCGCCCTGCCCCAGACATAGACGTCCAGCATGAGATCTCCGATCACGGCGATCTCCCTGCCGGCGGCGGATTCCAATATCTTCGACAATCTTTTCCTGTCCATGTGCTACTTCTCCGATACCGGCTGTTTTCCGGGAACTTCATCCTTCGCGGGAGCGTTGGCCGAAGAGGCAAGCTTCCCCAGATATGCCGATGCGTCAATGTGTTCGGCGACTACAAAACTCCTGTCGCCCTTCATGTTGCTCCTGTATATGCCCTCAAAGTAGTTTAGATATTTCACTATCTCGTCGATATTGCCCCTCGAAAGCCTGTCCTTGTATTCGTGCAGATAGGCGGCGATCTCGTCGAGGCTTTCCTGGACAAGGGCGATCTCCCCGTCCATGGCCTTGCAGCGCTTCTTGCATTCAATCGTGTTTGCACGGAGGAGATCCTCGTGCTCGATCATCTCCTCGCACGCCACCTGGTCCCGCCACATCGTGCTGGAGCTGAGCTTCATCGGCAGCCAGACGACCAGCAGGACCTCGAAGGCTATGACAATAATGAAAAGGGCGATGGCCAGATAGGCCATGTAGTCCTTCCTTAGAACCGTCTGCTTGGGAAACCTGTCGTCCAAATGTCATCCTCCGCCATTAATTCCGGCCGACTTGCGGATCACGGCATGCTTTCCGGATTCGGCAGGGAGGTAATATAAAGCCCTTTCCCGTCTTTTCCTCATCGGCAAGGAAAAAAAACGAAACAAGGGAGCCTGGACAAGGGTGCGCGCCGTCTGCGGAGTGGTATTTTGACAGTTTAATTTTTTCGTAAAATACTGGTGAACGTATTTGACAATACCCCATATATATACTATTTTGACAGAGTTGTTTTCGGTCAAAAATCAAAAATACAAAATAGAGTTAACTCAGGAGAACGGGAACCATGGGAATGCTCAATAGAATCGTAAACATCACTGTCCTGGTACTTGCTGTCGTATCAGTCGTCTTCGGATGCCTTCTATTCCTCAAGAGGGAGGAACTGCGGTTCCGTGGCGACAAGATGGCCGCCTTCATCGTCAACTCAGTGAAGATCCTCGATGTAAACAGCGCCGCGGACGGCTCCAAGAACATTTCCGACGCCAAGTACGAACCCAGCGAGAAGAAGAACCCGAACCTGGCGGCAGACGAGAAGAAATCCCTCTACCATTTCAACTACAAGAACCTTGAATCCGTCCTCGCCCCAGTCAGGCTCCAGACAGAGAATATAATGAAGCAGAGGGATTTCCTCGGCGCATCGCTCTCCGAAGTCGGCGTCAAGCTTGAACTTCCTGAGCAGTTCCCGGCCGCAGGCTTCCAGGGCCTCCCCACCTATAACCAGAAGAAGGACCAGCTGATGAAGCTCGTGGCGAAGGTGAACGACAGGGACAATGCAATAATCAACCAGATCGCAGCTTCAGCCGCAGTGATGGGCTTCACAGTAGACAAGGAGACCCTCAAGCACCTTGACAACTACACCACGCCCCTCGGCGATTTCGCAACCAAGATCGAGAAGCTCAAAAAGCGTTCCGACGCATATGGAGAGCATATCGCCAGGATCTGCAAGATATTCCAGATCGCAGAACCTTCACTTGGCGGCGACGACTACGGTTCCGAACTGACAAACGTCGCCTCTGCGATGCAGAAGGTCAAGGACGAGTTCGAAGAGACCAAGGTCCAGCTGAAGCAGACTAGGGAAAAGCTTGCGAAGACCGAAGAGGAGCTCAACCAGGCGAACGCCAAGATCGACGCTCTCAACAAGGACATCGACAAGCTCAAGAAGGAAGTCGCACACTGGATAAGGGAATACAAGATTGCCATGGGCATGGATGTCGACGGAGAGATCAAGGAAGTCCCGCAGGCCGCCGAAGAGCTCGTGAAGAAGCTTGAAGGCAATGTCATGGAAGTCAACGACAAATGGGATTTCGTGGTCATCGACCTCGGCAAGAACAGCAAGATATCGATACCTGAAGGCAAGAAGAGGAAGGAAATTCCGGTAGCTCTGCCTGAAGGCAAGGTCATGATGGTCTCAAGGAACAACGACTATATAGCGAAGATCAAGATATCCAAGGTCAACGACAACTGCGCTATCGGCGATATCATGCCCGACCTCAGGAACGGCAGCGTGGCAGTCGGCGACAAGGTGTTCTTCGTTCCAGAACCGAAGACTGAAGAAGCCAAGGCGCCTGTAAAGATCAAGGGCGGAGCGGCAGCGGCACCGGCGGCGGAAGCAGCACCAGCAGCAGCACCTGCAGCGGCACCGGCAAACTAACAGGAGGGCAGAACAATGTTTTCATCGACAACTTTTACAATTACATCGATACTGACACTGATACTTCTTATCGTTACTCTGGTCTTCCAGATTTCCGAGATGAAAGTATACGAGATGCTCTTCTTCTGAGGAGCTAGCAGATGGAATTTCAAAAAGCTGCCTTAACCGGCAGCTTTTTTTTTATCAAATGAGACTCAGGAGTATATCACTATGAGATATGCGAAATTCGCAATCCTGGCGCTTGCGCTTGCAATGACAGCTATTGCACTCAACGGCTGCGAATCACCCTCCCAGCAGAAGAACAACTACAGGACATATCCGCAGAACCGTCCAGCCGACTGGGAGAAGAACAACGGCATGCCCGGGATGTCATTCTAGGATCGCCTCCAGGATTCAGCACAGCAGCTTTTTAACATGCTCCAGCGCGGCCCTGAGGTTCTCCCCGGCCTTAACCGTCATCTGCGCCGACATCTCCCAGGAATAGCCCCTAATCGCCAGCAGATAGGCATCGGGTGTTTTTCCAAAAAGCTCTGCGCATAGGGCAAGAACCGACTGCGGCTTCATGGAATGCGTCGACATCTCAATCGATTTTGAAGGTCTGATCCTGCGGAAGCTGAAAGAGTCCATCTCCTCCACAGAGGCGTCGGCGAATATCACTACGTCCTTTCCTGAGATGTCGAGGGCATCCTCGATGTTCAGCTGGTAGTTGGAATCAGTGGAGATATTTGCAATGCCCCTGGATTCCGCCCATTCCTTGATATATTCGGTGAAAAGCAAGCCCAGCGCGTCGTCCTGCCTAGACGGATTGCCGATACCATAGATCAGTATCCGCGATGTTTTTTTCTTCCTTATGGATTTTAATTTCAAATGAGGCAAATTCCATATCCTATATAGATGAACGGGATATTCATGAACCTTTTATAAAAAGGAGGACGAGAGCCCCGGCGAAGAGGCAAAGCAGGATCAGGACACCCAGGCATCCTTTTCCCTTCGGAGACGAGACGAACTTGTCAGGGAACCGGGACCTGAGGGAAGCCTCGAATTCCTCGACCTCATCCTTTGATTCCTTCAACCCCTGCCCTGTGAGCTCCCGATAAAGCTTGATGGCGTCTATCTTCCTGCCCTGCATGAGGAGTTCTGCGACCTGGTTCTTCTTTTCTTCTGGAATTTCTCGTGGCATGGATTTTCC
This sequence comes from uncultured Victivallis sp., assembly GCA_964506605.1. Classification (GTDB taxonomy): domain Bacteria; phylum Verrucomicrobiota; class Lentisphaeria; order Victivallales; family GWF2-50-93; genus GWF2-50-93. The sequence continues at coordinate 5,730 of CAZDNQ010000244.1, forward strand.
CCTCTGACATGATAAATAAACAACTGTCGGCGTAACCTGCGCTGATGCAAATAATTCTCCCTTCAACACGCAACTGACAACTGACAACTGACAACTGACAACTGACAATAAAAGCCTACTTCATCTTCCTCTGGATCAGGTTCCCGTCCGAATCATATACGGAAAACTCGAGTGGCATCTTGCCGTACGCATGGGTTGCGCAGCTCAGGCACGGGTCATATGCACGTATCACGACCTCGACGGCGTTCATCATTCCCTCGGTTATCTCCTTCTTTGCGGTCATCAGCGCCTTCGCCACGAAATTGACGCCCCTGTTCATGGGCTCATTGTTGTTGGTGGTGGAGACTATCAGGTTCGCCATCTCTATCTGGTCGTTCTCATTGACGCGGTAATGATGGAAGAGCGTTCCGCGCGGAGCCTCGATCAGCCCCACCCCGTCTTTTTCCCTTTTGCCTTTTACAAGAAGCTCTTTTCCGAGAATATCAGGATCCTTCAGCAGCTCCCTCATCATCTCCGCCGAGTGCAGGATCTCGATGAGCCTCGCCCAGTGCGTATGCATGCACATGTTGTTCGGCCTGCCTCCGGTGGACTTCTTGTACTCCTCGAATTCCTTCTGCGCAAGAGGAGTAGGAATGAAGTCGGCGGTATTGAGCCTGGCAAGCGGTCCCACACGGTACCAGCCCTTTTCATTCCCGAGGCTTATGAGATACGGGAACTTCATATAGGTCCAGCTCTTCGTCTCCTCGCGGATGTATTTCAGATAGTCCTGATAGTTCACATCGTTTAGAATCTTCCTTCCGTTGCAGTCGACCGCCCTCATCACGCCATGGTAGAGGTCAAGCGCACCATCCTTCCTCACGAGGCTCAGCGAATTCGAGTCGAATTTCGAGAAGTTGTCTATGAAATCCTTGTTCTTTCTGTAGTATCCCTTGAAGAAGGCGAGCGCATCCTGCGACCACGACACCATCTTGTCGGCGTTCATCGGGGCCGGGCCTTTCAGGAAGGAGTCGCGTTCGGATTCGGACAGGCTCTTGTTCACTCCTCCAGGGATGGCGCCGGTCCCATGGATCTTCTTGCCGGAAGTCGCCAGGATGATCTCCTGTCCGAACTTCCTCATGAGGACTGCCTGCAATGCAAGCTCCTTGTTCTCCTCGGCGACAGCTATCACATTCCTTTTTTCCGGAGGCGCATCGTACCCGAAAAGAAGATCCGGCGATGCAAGATGGAAGAAATGGAGCGTGTGCGACTGGAAGATCTGGCCATAGTGCATCAGCCTCCTGATCTTGTCGGCGGTGGCGGTAAGCCCTCCGCCGTCGCCAGCGCCGACAATTACGTCCATCGCCTTCGCAGCGGCAAGATGATGGCTCACCGGACAAATCCCCCCTTACGAACTCTACGAGATCACCGGATTCCACAACTACAACATGCAGACGGTCAATCGTCTGCGCTGGCTGGCCGTGCATCGCCCGGAAGTGCTGAAACGCGCCCATCGCTACCTCA
>CAZDNQ010000245.1:0-7225 GCA_964506605.1 uncultured Victivallis sp.
CCATACGCCGTATCACCGAGTCATTTCTTTATCTTCTTCTCCACGGCTGCATTCTCGCCCATTGCTTTTTCCAGACCACCATCCGCCAGCCATTTCTTCGCGTCGGCATTATCCTTGAGGTAGGCGTCCCAGAACTTCAAAGAGGATTCCTTAATTAGTTCCTGGAACATCTTGTCCTTCCCAGCCCTCTCCCCGAATTTCAGCCCCCTGCCCGAGAAGATCATATGGTCTCCACCGTTGAAGGTTATGAGATACTGGTCGGGCTTCTGTATGCTGTCGAACGGTATCCTGCGGTCGGCGGCCTTGGTATCACCTATCGGGCTGTCATCAAGAGTGCCGGTCATGTGCATGCACGGGACATTGTAGTCTGCATAGGAATTATTGTTCTTATCCCTGTCCTTTGCCGGGGCGCTCATCGGGATGCATGCCTTGATGCGGGGATCCGTGAGATTGACGGCAGCCCCAAGCGGGGCTACTAGCTTCCTTCCGGAACTGGCGAGTGCAGTATATGCGCCATAGGAATGTCCTGCCACTCCGATCCTGTCCATGTCGCACTTGTCCTTGAGCTCGGACTTTTCATCCTTGTTCAGCTTGTCGACCTGGTCGATCGCAAAGGTGACATCCTTGGGACGGTTGAAGATGCTCTCAACGTCGATTGTCGCCTTCCTCATCTCCTGCATCGGATTGCTCTTGCCGCGCCAGACGGCGTCGTCGCTGCCCTTGTGCTGGACATGCACGGACACATAGCCGTTCTTCGCCCAGAAAGTCCCCAGATACTCATATAAGTCGCATGTGCCGCCCAGGCCGTGCGAGAACACGATCACGGGATATTTCCCGCCAGCCGCAGGTAAATATATCTTGAACGGGACATCCCGGTTCCTGGCGTCATCGTGCCAGACAGACCTGATTGTCCTGACTTCAGGGGATACGGCTTCCTGGGCACTGCACCACATGCCCGCCAGAAGGATCAAAGCTGAAAATATGCTTCTCATGATGTACTGCCTCCTTAAAACAATGTTTATATGAACAAATACGTGTCTTCATGCAAGTTTGTTACAAAGTTGAATTTGTTTCCCTCGCCAATATAGTACGATGTCCAAAAACCACATAAAGGTCTCATCATGAATGCAAATATTTCAAATATCGTAGACAAGCACGCCGCCGCCCTGAAGAAACTCTCCCTGGACATCCATGAAAACCCCGAACTCGGTATGGAGGAATTCAAGGCGTGCAAATGGCAGACAGATCTCCTGTCGAAGATGGACTTCGACGTGCAGACGCCATATGCCCAGATGCAGACTGCGTATCTCGCAAAATCGGGGAAGGGCAAACCTGTTTTCTGCTTCCTCTCCGAATACGACGCCCTTCCTGAAATGGGGCACGCATGCGGGCACAACCTGATCTGCTCCGCCTCGATCGGCGCAGGCAAGGCGCTGGCCGACACCCTTAAGAAGGAGAAGATCCCAGGCACCGTGATCGTCATGGGCACACCCGCCGAGGAAGGAAAAGGGGGGAAGGTAATTCTTGTGCATAAGAAGGCATTCACCGGAATCGACGCCGCCATCATGGGGCATCCGTCCTGGCGCACGCTCAAGTGGCGCGGATTCCTGGCGGTCATAAGATTCGACGTCTCCTTCAAAGGCAGGGCCTCGCACGCATCTGCCAGCCCCGAAAAAGGAAGGAATGCACTTGACGCAGTCATGCTTTTCTTCCAGGGCATCAACGCCTGGCGACAGCATCTTCCCGAATCCAGCCGCATCCATGGCATCGTCACCTCCGGCGGAGCCGCTCCTAATATCGTTCCCGACTTCGCATCATGCCGCTTCTATCTCAGGACTAAAAACGATTCAATGCTAGATGACATGGAGAAGCGGTTCAGGGATATCGCCCAGGGCGCGGCGCTCATGACCGGCACCACCTGCGAAGTCAAGGACGGCGAGGAAGGCTACCGTGCTGGCAAGATCAACAATCCCCTCAACGACGAATTCTCCAAGGCCGCCAAGGAACTAGGCATGAATCCCGGCGTCTCAGACAAGAGCGGCAGGGCATCCAGCGATTTCGGCGACGTCTCGCAGATCGTGCCCGGTGTCCACGTATATTTCGGCATCTCCCCGAAAGAGAACATACCTCTCCATTCTGCGAAGTTCGCAGATGCTGCAAGAAGCCAGACCGGCCTGAACGCCATGGTTGACGCCGCAAAAGCCCTGGCACAGGTCGGCTACCGCTTCTTCACAGACGCCTCCTTCCGCGAGGAAGTAAAGGCCGATTTCAAGAAGTAGCACGGACATTCCTGTCCGTGATCGTAACTGGTAACTAGCAACTGGTAACTTGAAATTGGTTCCAGCAGGAGCAATGCCCTTGCTCGACGAAGGCGATGGCAAACGTCCCGCCGGCAATATTGTTTGGCAGATGGAAATTCGTAACTCGGTGTTGGCTATATGGAACATAAGGATACAGAATACATGACTTTTACAGCCGCATTCTATTATCTTACCAGACGCAAGGCTCTCAATACGGCGAAGCAATAATCTCCGAACCGTGGAATCTTCCCTTTGTCTTCCCGGCAACTGACGATTTTTCTTCGTTTGCGAATTGAAAACCCGCCTCTTGCCCTATACATTTCGAGACTCTAAACACCATATAGGGAGATTTTCGCCCATGACGGTCTCTGAAATTGTTGAAAAGCGCGGAAACAGCAGGGAGAACCTCCTGCAGATCCTGCACGACATCCAGGATTCGTCCGGAGACAACTCGATCCACCGGGAAGCCATAGATGAGCTCTCAAAAACAATGGGGCTCACAGTGGCGGACATCACCGGCACGCTCTCGTTCTACACCATGTTCAGCACAAGTCCGCGCGGCAGGCATATCGTCCGCCTGTGCGACAGCCCGCCATGCTACATCATGGGCTCGGAGAACATACTGGACGCACTCCAGAAGAAGCTCGGGATAAAGCTCGGTGAGACGACACCTGACAAATCGTTCACACTTGAATCTTCCAGCTGTCTCGGCACCTGCGGCGTTGCGCCGGCGATGATGATCGACGACGAAGTCTACGGGAACCTGACTGCCGCGAAAGTCGCAGCGATAATCGACTCCATCAGGAAATCGGAGGGCAACTAAGATGTCTATAGCAAGAACATACGTCCTCATACCTATTGACACGAACACTGTGACATCCGGCGCACGCGAGGTCAAGAACGCGCTCTCCGCTGAAATCGGCAGACGCGGACTCGGCGATGAGATCAGCGTCGTCGAGACCGCCGCATTCGGTCCGACAAACGCAGGAGTGCTCGTAGCCGTCCAGCCGGACAACATTGTATATGCGAACATCACAGTCGCGAACGTCGCAGAGATCGTCGAAGAGCATTTCGTGAAGGGCAGACAGTGCAAAAAGTTCCTGCTCCAGGGCGAAAAGCCGTCAATCCCGCAGGCGGGCGAGACGGACGCGAGGCAGCTGCAGGCGCACGGCAGGATCGTACTCGACAACTGCGGCGTCATCAATCCCGAGGACATCAAGGAATACATTGCCAGGGACGGATACTTCGCCCTTGGAAAGGCCGTCACGGAGATGAAGCCGGAGGAAATCATCAGTCTCATCAAGGATTCCGGTCTGAGGGGGCGCGGCGGCGCAGGATTCCCGACAGGGCTCAAGTGGAGCTTCTGCGCTCCTGTTAAGTCCAAGGAGAAATATGTGATATGCAACGCCGACGAAGGCGAGCCCGGCACATTCAAGGACCGCCTCATCATGGAAGGCGATCCGCACAAGGTCATCGAAGGCATGGCGATCTGCGCATATGCCATCGGCGGCAACATGGGATTCATCTACATCCGCGGCGAATACAAGCTCTCGATCCAGCGCCTCCAGAAGGCGATCGATGAAGCCAGGAAATACGGATTCCTAGGCAGGAAGATATTCGGCAGCTCCTTCAATTTCGACATCGAGATCAAGATCGGCGCAGGCGCATATGTCTGCGGAGAAGAGACCGCGCTCATCGAATCGATGGAAGGCAAACGCGGGCTTCCGCGCCTGAAGCCGCCGTTCCCGGCCGAATGCGGTTTCCGCGGCAAGCCGACAAACGTGAACAACGTTGAGACACTTGCGAATGTCGCACCTATCGTCAGGAACGGCGCTGAATGGTTCAAGAAGTTCGGCACAGCAGGTACGCCTGGAACAAAAGTCTATACGGTCCTCGGACATATCAACAGGCCTGGACTTATTGAAGTGCCGGCAGGAGTCACCCTCCGCGAGGTCATAAACGGCTATGGCGGCGGTATGAAGGGCGGCAAGTTCCACTTTGCCCAGCTTGGAGGAACGGCAGGAGACATCCTCGGGCAGGAGATGCTCGACGTCCCTCTCGACTACGACGCCATGCAGAAGAACGGACACGTCCTTGGTTCCGGTGCAATTCTCGTCGTAAACGACACAGTCGACATAAAGGATTTCCTGTTCTACTGCATGAAGTTCTTCATGCACGAATCGTGCGGAAACTGCAACCCCTGCAGGAACGGACTGAAGATCCTGAAGGACATCACAGCCAGGCTCAAGGCGAAAAAGGCATATGAGGACGACATCGACGGGCTCGAGGAGATATCGATGGTGCTGAAGTCGGCGGCGTTCTGCCCGCTCGGACAGTCCCCATCCGGCCCGATAATGTCGGCGATGCGCTATTTCAAGGACGAGATCAAAAAGGGTCTCGGAGCAGACGCGAAGAAGCCGAAGGCGAAGCACAACCAGCGCGATCTGATCACCCTGGCACCTGTGTAGGTGGAAAAATCTGGCAATATGGCGACTGGGTGATTTAGTGATTGGGGAATTGATATTTAGGTTTGCTTGCAATTTAAACAGCTTGGAGTAACAAATGTTTGCAGTAGGCGGATTCATACGCCGTTCTTAAATTCAACGCGCAATAAATTGCGCTGCTACGAACATCCAAAATATAAACAAAAGGAGTATTTAAATGATAAATCTGACAGTGAACAACGTGCCTGTTTCAGTCGAAGACGGGACAACGGTCCTGGATGCGGCCGCAAAAGCCGGAATCAAGATCCCGACACTCTGCCATCTTGACGGAGTCTCAAGCCCCGGGTCATGCCGTGTGTGCCTTGTTGAAATAAAAGGCGCCAGGACTCTCCAGCCTTCATGCGTCACCAAGGTCGCAGAGGGCATGGCCGTCAGCACCAACACCAAGCTTGCACGCGACGCCAGGAGGCTTTCCGTCGAGCTCATGCTCGCAAACCATCCGTGGGACTGCAACGCCTGCGTGAGGAACAACGACTGCGAACTCCAGTCACTCGCCAAGGAGATGGGGATATCCGAAGTACGTTTCCCGTATGAGAAGGAGGAAATACCTCTAGACAAGTCCACCCCCGCCCTCGTCCGCGACATGAACAAGTGCGTGCTCTGCCGCCGCTGCATCGGCGTCTGCCAGGAGACGCAGGGCGTCGGCTCCCTCGCCCCCAGGCTCCGCGGATTTGATACTGTCATAGGCGCAGGATCCGGAGACAACCTCTGCGACGCGATCTGCGTGCAGTGCGGACAGTGCTCCGCAGTATGCCCTGTCGGCGCGATCTATGAGAAGGACGCCATCGAGGATGTATGGAAGGCCCTTGACAATCCGGACAAATATGTGGTCGTGCAGACCGCTCCTGCAATCCGCGCCGCGCTCGGTGAATGCTTCGGACTCGAGCCCGGAACTCTTGTCACCGGCAAGATGGTGACCGCCCTCAGGCGGCTCGGGTTCAAGAAGGTCTTCGACACCAATTTCACTGCAGACCTTACAATCATCGAGGAAGGCACAGAACTGCTCACACGTCTCAAGGACGCGCTTGTCGAGAAGAAGGAGGTCGCCCTTCCGATGTTCACGAGCTGTTCGCCGGGATGGATCAACTATATGGAATATTTCCATCCGAACCTCCTGCCCAACCTTTCAAGCTGCAAGTCGCCGCAGCAGATGTTCGGCGCCCTAGCAAAAACCTATTTCGCACAGAAGGAAGGGATTGATCCTTCGAAGATCGTCGTCGTCTCGATCATGCCTTGCACGGCCAAGAAGTTCGAGTGCGACCGCGAAGAGATGAATTCCTCGGGATTCAAGGATGTCGACTATGTCCTCACCACCCGCGAACTTGGCAGGATGATCACCGAGGCAGGCATCGACTTCACCAACCTGCCGGATGGTGAACAGGATGCGCCTATGGGCCTATCGACCGGCGCCGCGGACATCTTCGCGAACACAGGCGGTGTCATGGAAGCCGCACTCAGGACGGTCTACGAAATCGTCACCGGCCGCGAGCTGCCGATGGCCAAGCTGCATATCAAGCCTGTACAGGGTCTGAAGGGCCTGAAGGAGACTTCCGTCACCTTCGCCGACTGCAAGCCCGAATGGAGCTTCCTCAACGGCGTGACTGCGAAAGTCGCAGTTGCCCACGGCCTCTCGAACGCGAAGGATGCATGTGATCTCGTCGCGGCCGGCAACAAGCATGGCTGGCACTTCATCGAAGTAATGTGCTGCCCCGGCGGATGCATCGGCGGCGGCGGACAGCCCAGGCTCACGACGGACAAGATCCGCAAGTCCAGGATCAAGGCGATCTACAAGGAGGACGAAGGCCGTCCAATGCGCAAGTCGCACACCAACCCAGCGATCACCCAGATCTACAAGGAATTCCTGCATGAGCCGCTCGGACACAAGTCCCATGAGCTCCTGCATACGCATTATCACTCGAAGGCGAAGTAGGCGGAATAAAACGGAGATAATTCAATTATTGACGAAGCCGGGTCATTCTGTTGACTCGGCTTCCCAATCCGACAAGACTATTCATGGAAAATAAATTATCAAAGAAGTGCGTTGATTTCATAGACGACGCGAAGATCGACGGCCTGGTCAAGGGTGTCAGGGAAGACAAGGTCAAGGTCAGGGAGATCATCGCCAAGAGCATGGAGAAGAAGCCGCTTGAGGTCGAGGAGACTGCAACCCTGCTAGCCGCCGAGTCGCCCGAGCTTGTCGAGGAGATATTCAACGCCGCGCGCCAGCTGAAGAAGGATGTCTACGGCAACAGGATCGTCATCTTCGCTCCGCTCTACATCGGCAACTACTGCGTGAACGACTGCGTCTACTGCGCATTCCGCAGGAGCCTCAGGACCACGGTGAGGAAAACCCTGAACCAGGATGAACTCATCGGCCAGATAGAGGCTCTTGAGGACATCGGACACAAGCGGCTAATACTT
>CAZDNQ010000246.1:0-7222 GCA_964506605.1 uncultured Victivallis sp.
AACGGCTGCCCGCACATGCAGGGCGTGCCGAACGGTGCATACGGTCTGTTCGAGCCGGGCACCGGCAGGATCATGACCTGGTGCAGCCCGGGCGACATACACTGCGGCTGGGTCAACGCCTGGTGGTCCCCCGAGAAGAACATGGAAGCCATGAAGATGGGGATTAACATTATCATATATTTCCTGAGCCACTGAGGATTTTTTAACCACGAAACACACGAATTACACGAAAAGATAATTATGAAAAAGCAAATATTGATGATGGCTCTTCTGTTTGGTTTTTCCCTGATATCCATTGCCCAGGATAAGAATACTCAACCGGCTTCGCCGGCGCCGGCATCGTCGGGGAAGTGCTATGCGTTGCTTGTCGGAGGATCTCCCGGATCGCCGATGTATTCCGCTAGATACCAGGACTGGCTGAAGAGGTTCAAGGCCTATCTTACTGGAAAAGCCGGAGTCCCGGCGGAGAACATAACTGTCATTTCCGCGGATCCCGCATTCAAGGAGGCCGTGCAGATCACCAAGGGCTCCGAGGATGTCGTCAAGGCGGTTGCAGCTGCCGGCGCGAAATGCGGGGCCGACGACCAGTTCATACTGTTCATCGTAGGACATGGTTTTTCGATGGAACCCGAGGAGAGCTTCGCCCTGCCTGTGAAGGATCTGCGTCCAGCCGAACTCAAGCAGGCGCTTCTCGGAGTGAAGTCACGGAAGCAGATCATCCTCAACTTCAGCACCTCCAGCGGGGCGTTCCTGGGCGGGATAGTGGCCAAGGGCCGTATAAACGTGACCGCTACGAACGGGCCTGAGGCGAACGCTCCGGTCTTCGCCGAGTTCTTCCTGCGCGGGATCGAGTCCGGCCGCGCCGACGGCGAAGGCGGACAGAAGGACGGAAAGATATCAATCCTTGAGGCGTACAACTGGGCGACCTTCCAGACCGCCGAGTGGACAGTGCGCCAGATGGCCGACGGCGAGGAATGGGCGGTCGAAGGGAAGGAGACTTGCGAGATATTCAAGAAGCTATATTCTTTTCCGAACGATCCCGAAGGCAGGAAGATGTCGGCGAAGAGCAAGCCCGAGGCTCCGGACGCCATCTACGGCCTCAAGCTCATAGTTGAAGGGCCGGAGGCTGAAGCAAGCAAGAAATTCTGGAATGGACGGCGCGGAATCCTGGAGCATGCTCTTATCGAGGACTGCGGCGAGAGCGTAGGTCTCGGGGCCTTGAACGTCCCTGAGGACAACAAGAAGGGCTACGCCCCTATTGCCCCTGCCGCCGCAAAGGATCAGGGCTATCTTTCTTCAAGGACACTCATCGGGCAGACGAAGTAGCTGGGCCATTCCTTATTTGAAGCAAGCCGCGATCGGGAGATTCTGCGCCTTGGCGTCCCTGATGAAGATGTCAGCGATGGCTTTCGCGCCTTCAATCTGGAGATGCGTGATATCCTTCTGCCCCTTCGGATAGTTCTTCGAATCGCCAGGCTTCAGGATCATGTAGAACCGGCTGGATTTCTCCTCGCCTTCCTTGTTCATAAGTTCGATGAAGAGCCTGCTGACATCCACGAAGTCCACCTTCATCTCCTTGGATACGTCGGCGACCGCCTTGCAGTATTCGTCGAAGGGGTTGCAGACCTTGCCCTGATCCTTGAAGAACTGGAGCATGGGTATCGGAGTGCAGAGCACCGGCGTACCCTTCTTCTCGCGGACCTCCTTCACGAACTGCCTGAGATTTTCGGTGTATTCCGGGACGGTGGCATGGATCTTGGGATCGTTGTTGAACTTGTCGTTGCATCCGAACTGGATTATGACGAAATCGCCCGGTCTGATCTTGTCCATGATCTGCTTCCAGAGGTTGAAAGAGCGGAAACTCTTGGTGGTGGTGCCGCCCATCGCCAGATTCACGATCTTGTCCTTTGAAACCATGGAGTCCGGAAGGACTTCGCACCAGCCCGTCTGCGGCTTGGATTCCGGCTTGTAGAGGCAGGCGGTGGAATCGCCGGCGATGAAGATAGTGGGTTTGTCAGCGGCCGCGCAGCTGAACGCGACGCAGCCCGCAAGAACGAACGAAGCAATGATCTTGTTGACACTCATTTAATTTCCTCATGATTTAAGAATCCAATATATATTTTTACAGCAGAACACACGGAATACGCAGACAAAATAATTCATCTGCCAAGACTCGTCTACGACCGACGGCCATTCAATCACGGCCCTTCCTTCAGGCAGTCATCTATGATCCTGCTCAGGCTGCCTGTCGCAAGGCAGATGCTCGTGTCGGCCGCACCGTAGTAGACGCGCAGCTGGTCCTTGTCCTCGTCGGCGATTGCCCCGCATGCGAAGACGACATTGCCCACGTTCCCGACAAGCTCATACAGTTCATCGGGTGTCAGGATATAGTTCCTGATCCTGCCGGTCATCTTTGAAGGATCCTTCAGATCCAGCATCCAGGCGCCGAGGGAGTATTTATATCCGTCGCAGGAAGGGCATACACCATGCATAATCACAAGCCAGCCCTTCGGGGTCTTGAGCGGAGGAGTGGGGCCGATCTTGCCCCAGTTCCAGCTGTCGTTGCCGGCCCAGAGGTATCTGTGCTGGCCCCAGTGGATGAGGTCGGGTGAATATGACAGCCATACTGAAGCCTTCTCGCTCGCCGCGCCAAGTGCGTATGGACGGTCAAGCCTCGCGTAATATCCGTTGATCTTCTCGGGGAAGAGCGACGGCACCCTGTTGTTCGGCAGGGCTATGCAGTCCATGAATTCGACCTCCTTGAAATCCTTTGTCCTGTAGAGGAACGCGATGCATTCGCCGGACTCGCTGTTCCCGGGGCGGGCTATGTAGTAGGTGTCGCCGATCTTGGTCAGCCTGGGATCTATGACATGGATGTCCAGCCTCTTGAACCTCGGATCCTGCAGCCCGGTGATGAGCGGTTTCTCGCGGATGTCGAAGTTGATGCCGTCCCTACTCTCGGCATAGTAGATCGCGGTCATCTTCCTGGCGCTGTCGATGACGGACAGCAGGAGGACGGTCTTTCCCTCGTGCATAATCTGGCCGCAGTTCATGACCGAGTCCGCGTGTCCGTACGGGAAGCTCTTCGGCGTTATGATCGGATTCCCCTTGTACCGTGTCAAATAGGTTTCCTTCTTGAACATGCCCATTTATCCATCCTCCATTTTATTTAAATTCGCTGTAGAATCAGTAATCAGGAACAAGTTATCAGACTAAGAACCTCCGATTGCAGGTTAGAGACCTTCTTTCCCTGTCATCTGCCGTCTGTCATCTGCTTTACTGCAACCGGTTGCATAACTATCCGATAAAATATATCGTTCAGAATGGAAAGCAATGTGGGTTTGCGGTTTTCATAAAAATCATCCCCGTAATTCCGGACTATGCCGCCGCATGAGGGAGGGGCTCCCCGGCGGCGGGAAAACATTTACTTTAAAAAACTGTATTTCCGCTTGACTTGTATTAAACCTGTATGTAATATATAAAAAAGATACAGGTACATGCATACAGGCAGGCAGTTGGAAGGGAGGCGGACAATGGGAATCAGGAGACCGGATCGATTCACGCTTATTGAATTACTGGTGGCCGCACCCGCCGTAGCTACGAGGAGCCTCATGGCGATGAGGGCGAAGGCGAGAGAAGCTCGATTCACATTAATCGAGCTTCTCGTGGTAATTGCGATCATCGCAGTCCTGGCGTCGCTTCTCCTGCCGGCCTTGTCCAAGGCGAAGGCGCAGGCCAGGAGCATCAAGTGCCTAGGCAATCTGCAGCAGTTCGGGCTGGGGAACGCGGCCTATTCCAATGATTATGACTTCTGGGCGATACCGGCGGCCTACGGATTCGCCTCGGGCTACTACAGCCAGATCTGGCCCTGGAGCAATGTCCTGGAGGTCGCCGTCAAGGACAGCATGGGGCTCAGGAGCTGTTCGGACAGGAACGGCTGGCCGCCCGAGATAACCTGTCCCGACGCTTCCATAACGACGCCCACGAACGAGCCTCCTGGCCTTGTCTGCATCGACAAGTCCTACGGGCTGAACTTCGAGAAGATGATCTATGGCGATCCCTATGCGGGCTGGCGCATGACGCAAATAAAGTCCCCCAGCGGCAAGCTAAACTTCATAGACGCCACGGACTGGGTTGTGGCAATGTCGAATTCCATCTATGGCTCCTACTATGGACTGAAGGGCGAATACTGGGACTCCACCTACAACTGCATGACGGCCTACCGCCACAGCCGCGGAGCCAATATCGTCTTCTATGACGGACACGCCCTCCATGAACGCTACCTGAATGTCCAGAGCAATTCCAGCATGTGGGACGTGACGAACTAGGTCGGAAAAGGAATTTTTTAAAGGTAAACAATTTTCACTCTTGATGTGTATTAAACCTGTATATATAATAAACTTAATAATACAGGTAATTTGTATCCAATCACCGAGGAGTACCGGTTCAAATGATAAAGACACAGACCAAAAGCAGAGACTTGGAGGAATCGATTGTCCGCATGATCGTCGATGACAGGCTGAAGCCCGGAGATGCCATCCTCTCGGAAAACAAGCTTTCAACACTTTTCGGGATCAGCCGCGTCACTGTCCGCAAAGCCATTGCATCCCTGACAGAGAAGGGGGTGCTGAGAACTGAAACCGGACGCGGGACATTCGTCGAGAAAATCCCGAGTGCTCCTGCCGTCAAGGGGGCCCGTACAAAGCTGATAGGCTTCGTCTGCTACGGCGGCATCGGCGATGCATTCATGTCGTCGGTGGCGCGCGGCGTCGAGAGCGGAACCGAGACCGACGGCTACCACATATGCGTCGGAAGCGTCCTCGGAGGGGCTGAGAGGGAGGCCCAGGTGGTGAGGGAGCTTCTAAAGCGCAGCGTCGACGGTATCATAATCGCTCCTACAGAGTCGGCTCCCCCAAGCCCTTTCCTCACCGAGTTTGCGAAGAGCGGCGTCAAGATGGTCGTGGTCGACCAGCACATCCCCGGACTTGATGCCCCATCCGTGACCAGCGACGACGTGGAGGGCGGCTTCATTGCGACGGAGGCGCTGATCAGGGCCGGACATAGGCGGATCGCCCATATCCGCGGCCCCGGGCTTGTCGCCAACTCCATCAACAGGTTTGACGGCTACCGCATGGCCCTTGAACGCAATGGGATCCCGTTCCAACCCGAACTTGCTCCCCTTCATGACGCCTGGAACGAGGACTCTTCGCGCAAGGCCATGCTCAAGCTCCTCGGACTCCCGTCAAAAAAGCGTCCGACGGCGATTTTTGTCTCAAGAGACCATCCGGCGGAGGAAGCCTGGAGCATCATCGAGGAGCATGGTTTCAAGGTGCCGGATGACTTTTCCATCGTCGGATATGGCAACGTGCCGAATTCGAAAGGGCTCCGCATGAGCACTGTCGAACAGCATCCGCTGGAGATAGGCTCGACCGCCTGGAGCATACTCAAGCGGCTGCTGGACGGCGACATGACGGCCAGGACGGCAAGGATTCTCCTGCGTCCTGAACTGATATTAAGGCAGAGCATAGCCGCACCAGTAAAATGACATAGGAAACGTCAAATATATAAATGAAAGAGCTTCCATGAACAACTGCTTGAGACTCAGGAACTGCCTTGCACTTCTATTATGCTGCATGGCGGCAGGCCTTTCCGCCGCCGAGGAGAACGTGCTCTGCTCACGCGAGCCGGAAACGGTTCCCGGAGTCAAAGGGCAGGCTCTCAACTTCGTCACCTCGGATCCAGGAATGTTCGACTGGGGCAACAGGTCCACGCTTCCCAACGCGCCGCGTCCATTCATCAGCGGACCTTCGGGGACCGTCTCCTTCTGGTTCAAAGGCGAAAGCCTTTCGAAGGAGCATGGCGTCCTTATGGAACTCGGCACGCACAGGGACGGTCTGTTCATGGACTGTGACGGAATCCTGCCCGCGAAAGGCGACTGGCCGGGCGAATCCTTCACGATCGCCATACAGCCTAAGAAGGCGCCGGGCGAAGGGCAGGTCGCGTTTTGGGGAAGTGCGGGCGGCACGGATTTCGGAACCACCTCACCCATGATGGATCTGAAAAGCTGGCACCATGTGGCTGCGGTATGGCAGCCCGGGAGCATGAAACTCTTTGTGGACGGCAGGCAGGCGGGGAGCGCCGCGGTGAAGTCAAACGACTTCGAACTCTGCAGCTATTTCCATCTTGCAGGCAACCTGTGGGGAGGAAACTCCTTCAATGGCGCACTCGACGAGATCATGATCTTCTCCAGGAGCTTCTCTCCGGAGGAGATCTCCGCGCTGGCGGAGAAAAAGGACTTCGCCGGCGACGCCGCTCTCAGCTTCTACATGCCGTGCGACGGCAGCGTCAAAGCAAAGGTCGAAAGGCGGGAACTGGAAAGTGTCCTCGCTGGCAAAACTGTTTTCAGGGCCGGCCTTGGCAAGCTGCGTTTTGCACCTGCCGGAGATCCGATCAAGATGGGACTGGCTCTTCCGCAGGGATCTCCGGACGAGGAACTCACCGCCGATCTGTCAATAGCCACGGAAGACGGCAAGACTGTGTTCCAGACCTCGGAAAAGCTCCATCGCGATCCGGCCAGGACTGTGGAAAAATCCTTCAGCGCCACCCTTGACCGCTGCGGGATCTACCGGCTTTCATTGACCTTGAAGGGCGCGGACGGCAAGACTGCCTTTGCGAGATCCGCAACTTTCGCGGTCATCTCGAAACTGCCTCCTCTGGCGGAAATTCCGGATTCGTCCCCGTGCGGCTTCTGGAGCGACACCACCCGCACTGCACTGGGCACCAAATGGATCCGGCTCTGGGACGCCAGCGCCTGCAGCTGGGGCGCCCTAGAGCCGCAGAAAGGCAAATTCCACTGGGACTACGTCGACTCCCTGGTGGCGGAGTTGAAGTCATGCGGCGCCCAGCCCGTCCTATGCATCACCGGCACGCCGAGGTGGGCGTCCTCGATGTCCAAACAGGAGCTCGATTCGCTCAGCAAGACGAATGCCGACGGCTACAGCGTGATCCCGGGTGCCGGCTGGGCGGGGACTGCGGCATATCCTCCGTCCAAGATGAGCGATTTCGAAAGCTTCCTCCGCGAACTGTTCAAGCGCTACAAGGGGAAGGTCCCCGCATACGAATGCTGGAACGAGCCGGACACCTCGCACTACAAGGGAAGCGCTGAAGAGTATGTCGAGATGCTCAAGACGATGTACCGCGTGCTGAAGGAGGAGGATCCCGG
>CAZDNQ010000247.1:0-7139 GCA_964506605.1 uncultured Victivallis sp.
CTTCAAGATACATCTTCCTATGCATATCGGTAAAGATGAACAGCTCCAGGCGCAGAAGGCTCCAGGAGCATCGGTCACAAAGGGAAATGAAACCATCCTGCTGGTCGAGGACGAGCGTACGATCCTGAACATGACCAGGAAAATGCTGGAAAGCCTGGGTTATAATGTTTTGTCGGCTGATACTCCGTGCGGGGCGATACGAATGGCTGAAGAACATGCTGGAGATATACATCTGCTGCTGACAGATGTTGTCATGCCGGAGATGAACGGCAGGGATCTCGCCAGAAAACTGCTGCCTCTTTACCCGGACATTAAACGATTGTTCATGTCCGGATACACTGCAAACATCATCGCATCCCACGGGGTGCTTGATGGCGGAGTACATTTCATCCAGAAACCTTTTTCAATCAGTAGCCTGTCAGAGAAGGTGCGGGCCGCACTCGACGGCGAGTAAAAGACAACAAGACAATCCTGGTGTAAATAGAAAAATCCGCCCAGTTAACTGGACGGATTTTTTTTAACAGGCTGGATGCCTGTTCTAAACCTAGAAGACAAACTTTACGTCGGAGAGGCGCTTCTTGAACTCGTCAAGCACGCGGTCCTCCTCCTTCTTCCCGCCCTGGGCGACAAAGGTCGCGCTGAAACGGACGTTGCACCCGACATCATCCCACGGAACGGTGCTGATGAGCTTCTCCTTTATCATCCACTGGCTGAATTCCTCGGCGCTTGCGAACTTCGCGGAATATTTGCCCTCGGCGGCCTTCGGACATTTCACGTAGAGATAGAATGAACCCTGGGGGACTTTGGCCGGAAAGCCAATCGACTTCAGGGTCGCGACCATGCTCTTCAGACGGCGCTCATACTTCTCGCATATCATCGGAGTTATCTTCGACTGGTTGTCGAGACCTGCGACAGCCGCCTTCTGGATGGCGGCGAACTGCCCGCTGTCGGCATTGTCCTTCACGTTTGCAAACGCCTTGACGGCAAGTTCGTTTCCGCAGACCCAGCCCAGACGCCAGCCCGTCATGTTGAAACCCTTTGACATGCTGTGCAATTCCACGGCGCAATCCATTGCTCCCGGTATTGAAAGGATGCTGAGCGGCCTGCCCTGGAAATTCAACGGTGCGTAGGCGGCATCAAAAACGATCAGGATATTGTTATCCTTTGCGAACTTCACAGCCTTCTCAAGCTGCCCGACGGATGCGGAAGCACCGGTCGGATTGTTCGGATAATTCAAATAAAGCAGTTTGGCCTTTTCGCGCTGTTCATCTGAAAGCGAATCAAGATCCGGGAAGAAACCGTTCTCCTCGTTCAGAGGCATGTTGATGACTTTCCCGCCGAGGTACTGCGTCCATGTGCCAAGCACAGGATATCCGGGTATGGTCATGATCGCGATGTCGCCGGGATTTATGAAACATGCAGGAAGAAGTGACAGGGCGGCCTTTGAACCTATTGAATGGCATATCTCCGTCTCAGGATTGAGCTCCACCTTGTATAATGCCTTCATGTAGCGTGCCGCCGCATCCTTGAATTCCTTGATGCCGTTGTCGGTGTAGGTGCGGTTCTCCCATTTGGCCGCCTCGCTGCGGAGGGCTTCAACGACTTCCGGGAACGCCATGTCGTCTGGCTCCCCCACCCCCATGTCGATTATCTCAGCTCCGGGATTGGCCTGGAGCGCCGCGCGCTTGGCCCTCTTTATCTTCTCGAACTTGTATATCTTCGTATCCTTGCCGAACTGGTCTCCGCCAATCCTCTGCGCGAAATTTTTCTGTAGGAATGATTCTGGCATCTTATTCTCCAATAATCTTAATTATTTAAAACTTGTCGGACTAAAGTCCAACATACTTCTTTATCTCCGTTTCGCCGACACGCCGGTTCAATTTCTCGGGCAGGAATGCCCGAGTTACTCAGTGATGGGAGAAGCACCTTTCAGGCGCATGGAAGAGAGCGACCCCGAGCTCGTTCGCCCTCTGTATGACTTCCGCGTCCTTGATGGAGCCGGGAGGCGAGATCATGGCGGATACGCCGGCTTCGGCCGCGACTTCCACGGCGTCCGGGAACGGGAAGAATCCGTCGCTAGCCATTACTGCGTCCTTTATGTTCTCATTGCCCTGGTACTTGTTGTTGTACTTCCATACGGCCTGCTCGACCGCGCCGACCCTGTCCTGTTCGCCGGTGCCGACTGAAAGAGTCTGGCCGTTCTTCATGATGACAACGCCGTTGGAGCGCACATTAAGGTTGATGTACCAGGCAGCAAGAATGTCCTCGAGCTGGCCGGGCTTCGGCTTGACCGTCGACACCACGGCGCCGAGGGTCTTGCTTTCAGCAGATGCCGGCTTGAGGTCGGCGACGGACTTCAGATGTGTGAGAAGCGGGGCCGCGACAACTATCGAGCCGTCGGCAAGCACCTTGAGCGTGTTATGGAAGTCGGTGGAATCGCCGACATATTTCGGAAGCGCCGAGAGGTTTCCACACTTGATGATCCTGATCTGCTTGTTCAGCTTGAACTTGTCGCCGTCGTTGAATATCACTAGGGCGTCCTTGTCGAACGACGGGGCTACGACGCATTCCACGAACGTCCCCATGATCTCGGTGGCGGTCTGCGCGTCGAGTTCGACGTTGAACGCTATCACGCTTCCGAACGCGGCCCTGGCATCGCAGTCGCGCGCCTTCCTGTAGACGTCGCATATGGTCTCTTCGCCGCGCTGGACGGCGGCGCCGCTCGGGTTCACATGCTTCATCACGGCGCATGCCGGCCTGTCGAAATATTTCACGATGCTGAGGGCATAGGAGATGTCTTCGAGGTTGGTCTGGGAGAGACCGCTCTTGCCGGTCTTAAGTATCTGCATGTCGCCTACCGTGCAGGCCTGCCCTTCGGGCTTGTAATATGCGGCTGGCTGGTGGGGGTTCGTGCCATAGCGGAGGTCTTCGACCTTCCTGTATTTCCTGCCCCTGATCTCAACCACGTCCTCGAAGCTTCCGACATTCTTCGAAAGGTATGTGTTCCTGTTCAACGATGAATCGGCCATGATATTCTCTCCTGTAAAATAATTGTTCCGCCTGATACTGCGGAAAGCAGAGACTTGCGAGACGGAAAAATATTTTATATCATCAAGGTGCTTTTTCAATGCTCAGGGCGATTATTTTGCATCAAGAGCGAGCGCGATTTTACATTGCCTCCGTGAAATTCGCATCTTCTATTGCTATATTCACATGAAATTACAGGAACTGATGCTGATGGACGTCAACCGGAAACCATAAATGGAAATAATAATTTTCACATACCACCGGATCCTCCCGAATCCGTCTACTGCCGCAGTCACATGCGAAGTTTTCGAACGGCAGCTTGCGCATCTCGCAAAATCCGGATACAAGTCCATCGGCACCGCCGAGATTGAACTGTTCTTCAGCGGCAGGCTGCCCCTGGGCAAATATGTGATGCTGACCTTCGATGACGGCTGGGGCGACAATCTCGCCTGGGCGACACCGATACTCAGGAAGTATTCCGTAAAAGCGGTACTTGCCCTCAACACTGGGCTCCTCAACAGGGACGGACGAAACATACGCAGGGCCGACAGCTACGAGGTGGTCGATTCAAAGAAGGCGCTTGAGGACGCAGTCTACGGCAGAGACCGCAGGCCCTTCCTCAACTGGAACGAGATCCTTGAAATGAGGAATTCGGGCAACTGGGAGATACAGGCGCACGGCAATTCGCATTTCGGCTGCTATTCGGATTTCAGCAAGATAAAGGGCTTCTATCCAGATAAGCCGCACTGGACAATGGAATATGCACTCGGAGAACCGCCATTCGCCGGCGCGCCGAAGGTGCCTTTCAGGAGCACGCTCGCAGGGAAGCGCACGGTCATGTGCGACGACCTGAAGGAATCCTTGAAGAAGGCGGACTCGGACCGGGAAAGGTCCGAACTGTGCAGGAACCACAGGTCGCCGGTGAATGAACTTGAAGACGACGCGCAATTCGAGAGCAGGCTCAATGACGATCTTTCATCATGCAGGAAGACGATACTTGAGACACTCGGCATTGATACGGCCTCCCTCTTCTGGCCCTGGGGGCAGTCATGCGAGACGGGAATCAGAATTGCGAAAAAATGCGGATTCAGACTTCTTTTCACAATGGAAAAGAACGCTGTCAGCGCTAGTACATCTCCTGACATGGTACCGCGCATTGCCGCGCCGGAGGATCTGGCGGGTTTCAAGCGGCAGCTCTCGATCTACTCCAGCAGCGTCCTGAGGAGGATAAGGAAGCTCTTCTGATTGTTTTTTTTGTTTCCAGAAGTATTTTTCAGTCGGATTCTCCATCAACAAAGGGAATTGGAAAAAATGATCATCATCGAACCGCACATCCATATGTATTCCAGGACGACCGACGACTACCAGCGGATGTACGAAGCCGGAATCCGCGCATGCGTAGAACCGTCATTCTGGCTCGGCACGAACCGCAGGTACGCAGGGACCTTCTTCGACTATTTCAGCCTAATCCTTGATTTCGAGACCGTCCGGGCCCGGAGATTCGGCATCGACCATTTTGCGGCTGTATCCGTAAATCCCAAGGAGGCGGAAAACACAGTCCTGGCCAGCGAGGTCATAAGGGGCATGGACGAATACCTCGACCATCCGCGCTGCGTGGCGCTAGGCGAGATAGGGTTCAACAATATAAACAAGAAGGAAGAGGAGATATTTGCAGCCCAGCTCAGCATCGCCCACAGGAGGATGATGCCCGTTATAGTCCATCTGGCCCACTTCGAAAAGGAAAAGGCGATAAAGTGGACGATAGATGTGATAAGGAACGAGAAGATCCCCGAGCATCTCGTGGAGATAGACCATAACACCGAGGAGTCCATGCCGTTCGCACGCGAGACGGCCTGCTATACCGGCATGACCGTCTATCCGATATCCAAGCTGACACCGGAAAGGGTTTCGGGGCTTGTCAGGCAGTTCGGGAGCGAACGCATGATCATCGATGGTTCGGCTGACTGGGGTATTTCCGATCCGCTGAGTCTTGTGAAGGTCTGCGACTTCATGAAAAAGGACGGACACTCGGAAAAGACCATAAACTCCATCCTCTTCGACAACCCCAACTCCTTCTATTCGCAGTCCCCGAAATGGAAGCCTGACTTCAGCATGAAACCTATCGATCCGCATCAGTTCCAGAGGTAGGGATGCCTCGCAGGTGCGCCCCCATAGACAATCGGGATAAACGACGCTTCCGGCGGAAGGGTCCTGCCAGAAAGAAAACCATGAATACAAAAGCTCAAAGAATCAACGCCTTCAGGGATATCGACATCTATCCTGTCATCTCATCGGAATTCTGCGCTGGCAGGAATCCGCTTTTCGTCCTCGGGCAAGTGGCCGAGGGCGGTGCGAAAATTGTCCAGCTCAGGGAAAAATCCATGGACAAGCGCGCCCTTGGGCTCCTCGCCTGCGAATTCCGCAAAGTCTGCGACAGGTACGGGATGCTCCTTATAATGAACGACCATGTCGACATAGCTGTCGAATCTGGCGCAGACGGTGTCCATCTCGGCCAGGACGACATGCGGATAACAGATGCGAGGACGGCGGCTCCGGAACTGATCCTCGGATGTTCAACTCATTCCTGCGAGGAGGCCCTGCAGGCCCAGGATGCCGGAGCCGACTATGTAAACATAGGCCCGATATTCGCGACGCAGACAAAGCAGACCGGGTACAGCCCTCTCGGAATGGAAATATTGAAGACAGTTCCGCCCCTGCTCCATATTCCATTCACTGTCATGGGCGGAATAAAGGAAAGGAACATCTCCGGACTTGTCGCGGCTGGAGCGCGCAGGATTGCAATGGTCACTGAGATAACAATGGCCGACGACATAGCGTCAAAGGTGGCAGGTCTCAGGGAGGAGATCAGCCGATGCGCGAAACTTTCCCAGGCACCTTGATTTCGCTGAATAGCCTAATAGATTACGTGGCACAATAGTTGCTGTTTAAAATAATTCACAACCGAATTCCGGGAATTTCATTTATGCAGAATATGACAGGCAACCCAGACATCGCCAAAAAGACTATCGATGTCAGCAAGGAAGTCAGGAAGCAGGCCGTTACGACGGCCATGTCTCCTTCTTCGCAGCCTGCACAACCGCCCCTAAGCAGCCAGCCTGTCCTCTCATGCCACTATCTTGCAGGGCCGTCCTGGCACAAGAAGGATTTCATGAGCAGCAAGATGAGGCTCTCCATCACTGAAGACCCCCATAACTCCGACATACCTGTTGGAATCCCGAATGTCCAGAACATCAGCATAACGATGCAGAAGCTTCTCTCTGAATGGTACGTGCTTGAATCCAGCAATTCCTCGGTGATGACCTCGGACGGTATTCCAACACACCAGGCGATATTCAAGCCCGGCATGAAGCATGTATTGTTCATCGAGAAAACTCCGATTGTCTTCTCATATTCGAAGGGGGGCGCGCCTGAACCAAAGACGGAATCCCTCAAGGGGAAGCCGGAAAAGGGCGAGTTCTCACTGCTTCTTGAAAGCACCGGCGTGGAGGCGAGGTTCAAAAAGGACGCCTTCTATGTAATGGGTCCGACCGACTTCTGCGACTTCAAGCTGCCGAACGAGACAGCACTTGTCATGATATTCCATTACAACGGCTCGAACTATCTCCGTACGATACATACTAACGCGGAAAACCCCGTAACGGTCGACGGCGTGAGCGCCGACACACCTATCCCCCTGTTCAACGACAGCAAGATCGTGCTTGGCAAGAATGTCATCACCTTCCATGCTGAACAGGTTGCAGACATCGCAAAACAAAATTTCGTGTTCAATCCCGAGAAGAGATCCGAGAAGCTCTGCCTGCTCTGCATCGACGAGGAGACAGCTGAAAAATACAGCTTCGCCCTGCCGCCTCCGGGAAAGGCGCTGAATGTAGGCAGGGACTCCCACTGCGAGATACATATCGACAGCAAGGATGTATCCAGGAAGCACTCCCAGGTGATAATGTATGAACGTTCCGCGCTTGTATTCGACTGCTACAGCACCAACGGCACCTATGTGAACGGCGAGAAGATCGCGAAGCGCATGCTGCATCCGGGTGACATCGTGTGCTTCGGCGATACCAAGTTCCTGTTTTGCTATCTTGAGTAGCCGG
>CAZDNQ010000248.1:0-7115 GCA_964506605.1 uncultured Victivallis sp.
CCACATAGCTTTAGCGAAGTGGGGCACGGCCACCAGGAGCTCGATCAATGTGAAAGCCCGATGCAGGATCCAGGATCCAGGATGCTTGATTTTCAATTTTCCATCTGCACATCCTGTATCCGGCATCTTGAAGCTTGCATCTGTCATTTCCCTTCTCATGCCGGCACCTCCGCAGCTGAAGGATGCACTTCCCTGTCATACTCGATTACAAGCAATGATGATTTGAGGGCCGCCAGGATTTTCGGGGTAGTCCTTTCAAGTCCTCCGCAGGAGTTCCTTATGACCAGGTGGTGCCTGGGGCCGGAGGATGACTGGCTGGGCCTGCCCTGCGCCAACGACATGGCGTTCCTTATCAGCCATTCGCCGGAATATCCATATTCGTCGTAGATGCTGGAAAGCGGTGGATCGGAGAAGCGCGCCTCGTTTGTGTTGTTGCAGCCCATGACAGCGAAGTCCGCAGGGGCTGAAAGCCCGATCTTCCTCATCGCGGCCATGAAGCGTATCGCGTGGAGGTCGTCGTGGCATACTATTGCGAGCGAACCCTTGTACTTCTCCCATTTCGAGGCGAGGCTGTCCATCTCCGCGAATGTGCCGCCGACAATCCCGCAGATATTGGAGAAGTCGCAGCGGAACACGAACGATGAATATGAGCCAAGCCGCTGCTGCATTATGGTGTCATATGGCGAGTCCGGGCCGAGGAGCGCGATATTCCTGTAGCCGAGCATCTTGAAATAACGGCATGCCGCCTCGGTCTGCACAACAGTCCCGCGGCCGAAAATATCCTGCTTCTCGAAGCAGTTGTCCTCAAGGCCTGGTATGAGATTCGGGATAGAGACCGGGATCGGGGATTTCCGTATGAATTCGGCGATCTGGCCTGTGAACTTCAAAGGGAACCACGGCAGGATCATCGCACAGCATCCTTCGGAAGCGAGCCTTGCCGTCTCCCGCAGCGCCTCTTCGCCGAAATCCTTGACATAGGAATATCTGAGTTCGACTGATTTCCGGGAGGCGAATTCATGGCAGCTCCTTATGACGAGAAGGGCATATGGATCGCTTTCGGAATGTATGAGCATGCCGACCTTGTTAAGATCCGGTTTGGCGGCGGGAGCGCCAGCCCTGGAGGATGTCCTGGATTCGCTGATGAATGTTCCGCTGCCGATTATCCTGACAATCTTTCCATTTACGACAAAAGGGGCGAGCGCTTTCCTGACGGTGAGGGCGTTGCATCCGAAATTGCGGGCGAGCTCCCTTTCCGAAGGCAGCTTAATTCCAGCGGGAGACTGTGAGATGAATTTTTCGATCTCGGAGAAGATCTTCTTGTACTTGAGCTGCTTTGAATATTCAATCATTTGCCATCGCCTTTGTTAGCATCATTAGCTCAATTATATAGCACTTATAAAGCATTGTCAATGCCCATCTGTAAAAATATATATAACAATCTGTTAATTAGAGATATATAGATTTAAAGCGGATGCCTGATTTTTTTCAGGCGGGTATCTCTTAATATGCTTCAGAGCTTGATGAAGCCACCTTTTGAGCTTACTATTGCTGGAACAAGATCAAGCGTCAAAATCTCAGAAGGAGAATATGTATGATAGGCATGATACCGGAATTCATATATAAGGTGATAAACTTTTCTTTCAAGGTTTCCCTTGCATCAATATTCATTGCTGCCGTGCCAGGGGTGATGGCGGCGCCAGTTGATTTGCTGAAAGGCGTCAAGCCTGAGATCAGGAACGGCGATGACGGAAAAATAGAGATGTCATGGACCTTCGACGCCGGAGATCCTGCGAAGTTCGCAGCCCTGACGCTGGAGAAGCCGCTGGATCCAAAGGCATGGACCCTCAACGGAAAGGAAATCCCGCCCCCGCTCAAAGGAGTGGCCTTCACAGAGCTTTCAGGCATCCCCGCATCAATGCTCCAGAAGGAGAAAAATCTGCTGAGGCTTGAATTCCAGCCGAAGGACAGCAAGAACAAGGAGGATGTCCATAAGTGGGCCATCAGGCTCTACGGACTGGCTCCGGAGGATCTCGATTTCACTGCAGGTCCGATACTGGGCCTCTGCGGCACCGACTACTTTACGGTGTCATGCAGGACCAATATTCCTTCGAAAGTCACAGCAAAGTCGGGGAAGGAAAGCATAGTGTCCGCGGAGGGGCTTTTCCACTTTTTCAAGTTCTCCGGCCTGAACCCGGGAGAGAAGTATGATGTATCCATCACCGCCACCGCCGCCGGCTTCACGAAGGAGATGGAGAAGTTCACCGCCCATACGCTGACGGCCGGGAATGAATTCATGTTCATCGCGCTTGGCGACAGCAGGACGAATCCGGACGACTGGTCGAACGTCACCGGCGCCGTCATGAAGCACTCCCCTTCGCTCGTCATCCACAGCGGAGACATGGTTGTGGACGGAAAATCCGATCCGCTCTGGAACAGGGATCTGTTCGGACCCGCGAAGAAGATGTTCTCCTCCATCCCTGTCTTCCCTGTCCTCGGCAACCATGAGGGGAACAGCCCCGAGTTCCACAAGTTCTTCGCGGGCGGGGAAAACCAGCTTAAGAACTGGACGGTCACCGCAGGCGGATGCCTTTTCATCGGAATAGACGGCGATCTGAACTGGACTTCCGATTCGGAGAACTTCAAATGGCTCGAATCGGTGTTGTCCTCCAGCAGGGAGAAGTTCATATTCCTGGTGACGCATTATCCTCCATGGTCATCCGGCCCGCACGGTGCGATGGTCGACGGCAGGATCAAGGAACGGACGGTTTCGGAGGCGAGGAAGCATATCATGCCCTTGCTGAAGAAGTACAATGCCACGGTACTTATAGCCGGACATGATCATTTCTACGAGAGATCCGAGCCGGAAGACGGTATCACGGTCATAATAACCGGAGGAGCCGGCGCCCCGAGATATTCGAAAGCCGCAAAGGGCGAGGAGCAGAATCCCTGGTCGAAAGTATTCTCGAAGAAGCTCAACTACTGCATCTTCGATGTCAAAGGGGACGTCTGCAGGATGACGGCGTTCGCGCCGGACGGAGAGAAGCTCGACGAGAAGGAGTTCAAGGCGAGGAAATAATCCCAGGGCTGAAGCGCTGCCGGCATGTTCATCTAATAATCGCCTGGGACTGGGGCGAGTCGAGAACCTCGCGCACCTTCCGGGCAAGCGCCAGGCGCGTGAAAGGCTTCTGCAGGAATGAAGTCCTTGTGGACACCAGTTCCTTCTGGACATCCGGCGAATCCGTGTATCCTGACATGTAGAGGACCTTGATGCCGGGATTTAGCGCCATCAGCATGGGGGCGAGTACGTTTCCGCTCATCTGTGGCATTACAATGTCGGTCAGTAGGAGCTGGATTCTGCCTTTGTGCTGCTGCGCGATCCCCAGGGCGTCGGGGCCACTGCCGGCGACCAGGAGATTGTAGCCGCATTCCTCCAGGACAATCCGCGCCAGGTTCCGGACCTGATCCTCGTCTTCGACCAGCATCACTGTTTCCGTCCCGTGCGGGAATTCCGGGGTGATGTCAGATTTTTCTCCGGGCTCTTCAACCTCGTCGATGCGCGGCAGGTAGATCTTGAACACTGTGCCGCAGCCGACTTCGCTCTCCACCGCGATGTGTCCGCCGCTCTGCCTTATTATGCCATATACTGTAGACAGCCCCAGCCCTGTGCCTTTTCCCTGTTCCTTGGTGGTGAAGAACGGTTCGAAGAGATGTGATTTCACCTCTTCGGTCATTCCAGTCCCGGTGTCTGAGACCGCGAGCATGACATATCTGCCGGGGAGCATGTCCTCGATCTGGGACGCGAGGGCTTCATCGACATCAATGTTCGCCGTCTGGATGGTGAGGGTCCCCCCGTCGGGCATGGAATCGCGGGCGTTCACCGCGAGATTGGTGATGACCTGCTCAAGCTGGCCGGGATCCGCCCTGATCCTGCCCAGCGATGGATCCGCAGTAGTGGTCAGAAGTATGTCCTCGCTGATAAGTCTGCGCATCATCTTGCTCAGGTTCGCCACGAGGTCGTTCAGATCAAGGATTTTCGGCTGGAGGATCTGCTTGCGGCTGAACGCGAGCAGCTGCCGTGTCAGGGCGGACGCCCGCTGTCCCGCCGTAAAGACCTCCTCCAGGTCCTTGCGGATCCGATCATTTGGAGGTAGTGAGTTCAGGGCCATTTCACTGTAGCCCAGTATCGCCACGAGGAGATTGTTGAAGTCGTGCGCGACACCGCCGGCAAGCCGCCCGACGATCTCCATCTTCTGCGCCTGGCGCAGCTGGTTCTCCAGATGGGATTCGCGGGTCACATCGCGCTTGACCGCGACATAGTTGACAATTTTCCCTCCGTCGTCGCGCACAGGTGAGATGGTCGCCTCCTCCTCATATAGGGATCCGTCCTTGCGCTTGTTGAAGAAGCGCCCCCTCCAGACCTGGCCTGAAACCAGCATCTCCCTCATCCGCCGGTAGAATTCAGCGTCCTGCCTGCCGCTCCTGAGGATGCGCGGGTTCTGTCCGATGGCTTCGGCGCAGGAGTATCCGCTGGTCTTCTCGAAGGCGGGATTTACATACAGGATCGTCGAGGAGGAGTCCGTAATCATGATCGTCTCAGTGGACTGTTCGACTGCGGCGGCAAGCCTGAGCAGATCCTCCTCGGCGCGCCTGCGGGCCCACAGTTCGACGCGCAGCAGGGCGGTCAGAAGCAGCGCGGTGACGAGGACGAAGGCGCATCCCTTGTATATTGACCACTGCGTCCGCAAGGCGGGGTCGGAGGTCATGGCGGCGAGGATCCAGTCTGACAGCAGTATCCATAATCCGGCGAAAACGATGTAGGGCACCACTACCCTCAGGATTGTCTTCCTCATATGGGTGCCTGCAAGCTTTTCCATTTCAATCCTGCCTTTGATCTGTGCGCCTTGTGATGCTGGCGGATAGATGTTATGGGTTTAACCTTGGAATATAACGAAATGCGGACTGGAAATCAAGCAGGCGGACGCAAAGGCTTTACGCGAGAAGGGGGCATACGGCTGTTCTGATGGGCCAGCCTCGGAACGGCGTCCCATGCCGGCGACCTGCGCCGGAAAAATTAAATAAATTCCCCGGACAGGCTTGACTTATTCCGGCAAGGCAATATTGGTAACGTTATCAATTAATTGGTAACGATAACAAATTAACGCGAAACGGGGTTCTCCTGATGGTTACTTTGGATGATATCGCGAGGAAGGCGAAAGTGTCGCGGATGACCGCGTCCAGGATCCTCAACGGAAACGCGCAGTATGTCCTGCCTGGCAGCTCCAGGCGCGCCGAGAGGATCAGGGGGATTGCTGCAGAGCTTGGCTACCGCCCGAACGCCACGGCGCAGTCGATGAGGAGCGGCAGGCATGGCTGCATCAGCCTCCTGATAGGCGATGTCCGCTGGAAAAGCGTATTTTCCGGCGACATGCTGATAGGGATGCAGAAGACACTTGCCGGACTGGGATACAACATGATGCTGAACGTCCTGCCCGAGGACGAGTCCGAGGCCGGTAAGGAGCTGCCGAAAATCTTCAAGGAGAATTCCGTCGATGGCCTGATGCTGGGGATAGTGCGCTCAATTCCCGAATGGCTGGAGTCGCTGATCGAGGACATGAAGCTCCCAAAGGTGTGGATCGGAACCAAGAAAAAGACCGACTGCATCCATCATGACGATTTCGGCGGGGCGTATGACATGACCATGAAGCTGATCAGAAAAGGGCATTTGAAGATTCAATATCTGGATCTCTTCGTCTCGGAAGAAGCCTTGGCCGTCAGCCATTTCAGCGCGGCTGACAGGATGAACGGCTACTTGAAGGCCATGAAGGAGGCGGGCCTCACGCCGCAGATCGTGCGCCCGCCGAAGACACTCCCGTTCAGCCAGAGATCCACCTATGCAAGGGACAATATTTTCGCCGGGGGCATGCCGACGGCGGTGCTCTCCTACGACTATTATTTCGCAGGCCGGACCTTCCTCTGCAACGCATGGAAGAAGAGGCTTGAAATCCCTCGGGACATATCATTTGCGACATTCGCGGAGGAGGAGATATACGAGGACGACCTGAAGCTTTCGTCAATGGTGCCCAACCATGATTTCGCTGGCACTGCGGTGAAGCTGCTGTGCGACAAGATTAAAAACGGAAACAAGCCCCATAGGCCTGTGATCCTGCCATTTGAATTCATCGAAGGGGATACGATCGCAGAACCGCGGAGGGGAAAATGAATGCGGAAAAGAAATACGATGCAGGATGCAGGATGCATGATGCCGGTGTCCGGAATCTGTTCACATTAATCGAGCTGCTGGCTTGCCAAGGCGTAGCCCGCAGGGCGACTGTGTCCGGCGTAGCCTCTTGGCGAAGACGGAAGCGCTCAACAGCGTTTACGCTGATTGAGCTCCTGGTCGTAATTGCGATCATCGCAATTCTGGCCGCACTGCTCCTGCCGGCGCTTAAGCAGGCCAAGGAGATGGCGTGGGCTTCCGCATGCATGTCCAACATGAAGCAGCTATATACCGGGATCTTGTGCTATGACGGGGATCACAACGGCTTCCTCCCGCTGGATACGAACTGGTGGGCCAGCTACACATGGGAAGGACAAACTCGGGCCGGTCCGTATATAAACTGGACCTCCTCCATATATGTCGGCCAGTATATCAACAACAATGCCATCACCTGCAGCGCCCTCTGGCCGCCGCCGGAAAAAGTCGCGGACGTCATCTTCTGCCCGAGGATAACCCAGAACAAGGCCCAGCCATGGCGCAGCGGTATTGGCCTGAACCATTATGCCAACAAGAACATCCAGATATCCAGCCCGAAAATAGACCCCTCGAAGTTCGGACTGCTGGGCGACACCCAGTATGACCACGATTCCCCGCCGACGCCGACCGACGGCTGGTATTACCAGTCCCACGACATTGCCGGCATTCCGGTGCGTTCAAACAACAGCAGCCTCATTGGTGCGTGGGAGTCGCACAACGTCTACCGCCACGTGAGATCCTGCAATATAACTTACGCGGACGGCCACGTGGATCCGACCAATGACGCCTTGACGGAGAATATCACAGGAGTGTCAAAATAGGCTGGAGATGGAATGCAGCGGGGCTGTTATGGGGTGTCTGG
>CAZDNQ010000249.1:0-7115 GCA_964506605.1 uncultured Victivallis sp.
AATGAAGGAGGGAGACGATGAGGAAGCTCAACTTGATCATGGTGGCGATGGTGGCGGTAATGGTGGGGATCGCCTATGCAGGCGAGAAGAACCTGACGTCGGACAAGTCGGCGGAGAACTATGGTTGGACGTTTGACAACGGGCAGGAATTCCCCGGTGCGACAGGTAAGCTAAGCATTGATGCCGACGGCGCGCTCAAGCTCGAAGGCAACTTCACGAACGGCGGAAACTATGTCGAGACCAAGATCAAGCTCAACGACGAGGTGAACACCATATCCTTCATGCTCAAGTATCCGGGTTCGACGACGCTCACCATCAGGGTGGTCGACGGTTCGGAGCAGTGCCATCAGCTCAACTTCAAGATCAAGGACAATCCCGACTGGCAGAAGGTGAACTTCGATCTCGGATCATATCTTACCGAGAAGGCCAATTCCCCCGCTGCGGAAATTGTGAAGAAGTATGAGAACTGGGGCGGCTCCAACGACGGCAAGTGGCATGGTCCGGCGAAGCTTATCAGCATACTTGTAGGAAAGACCGAGCAGAACAAGACGCCGACCCTCTGGCTCAAGGACTTCAAATTGATAACTAAATAACTATATATATACAGCCCTTGCGGGCTTGACTACAAACTGATTCAGAAAAGGATAAATGCATTTGGCTTGTAGTTAATCCCGTAAGGGATGTTTCTTAAATTATTCTTAAAAGGGGATTTGGAAAATGCGGAAAATGAAACTTGCCGTGCTGACAGTGCTTGCTTTCGCAATTGTTCAATCTACAGGATGGACAGCCGATCCCTTCGACGGGGGATTTGAGAAGCTGGCGCAGATTCCAAATTCCTGGAAGGCGGAGGGGAATGTCTCCGTCAATTCCAAGGACGCCTTCAAGGGCAAGAACTCAATATGCTTCGAGAGGGCCGAGAAGGATATCGACAAGCCCACATCCCTTGTGATGGAGAGTTTTTCCGCCAAGGAGGGGATATGGGAATTCGGCGTGGCATACAAGTCCGATATTTTCTCCCCAGACGACTCCTATAACGGAATGGTCTATGTCGAATCCATCAATGGGAACGGGAAAGTGATGGACACCTTCGAATTCACGCTGATCAAGGGAAAGGGCGAGGGCTGGAAGGAATTCAAGAAGAAGATCGACCTTCCGAACGGCACTGCTTCAGCAAGGTTCAGGATAGTCGTCAACAAGACTTACGGCAAATTCAACATTGACGAGCTCTCAGCGTCATATGTCTCTCCGTCACCGAAGATCGGCTGCATATTCAAGGCAGTAAAGATGAAGCCCGGAGTACTCGGCGGAATGTTCTTCCCTGAGGACAAGGTAGTGTTCGATGTCACAGTCGAATGCATCAAGGAGTGGCCTGCGGACAACAGGCAGCTGACTTTCAATATCAGGGACTACTGCGGCTCTGAGATCATTGAGCCGGTGAAGGTCAAATTTGAAGGCTCTGGAAATTCATACAAGGGGATCCTGGACCTGAGCTCGCAGAAGCTGGAGGTTGGGAAGTTCCACGAGATCTACGTTGAAGCGCTGTTCGGGAACTCGGAACCGCTCAAGGAGAGATCGTCATTTGTCATTCTTCCTAAAGCGGTGACAAAGAGCTACAAGCCTGCGGAAATTCCGTTCACATCCAGGAACTGGGACAACCGACTGCCCGACTATTTCCGTCTTTCCGACAGGATTGGCGTCCGCTGGTGTGGAATCTGGAGCGGCTGGAACGCAAAGGCGCCTTATGAACCAATTGCCCCCACCATTGAGCTCTGCAAGGAGCTGGACATGGGTGCCGTGCTCGGGACGCCCTGCGGTGCGATCGAAGGACGCAGCGGCAACTACAAGGACTACAATGATACGGCGCTCAGGGAAGGTGCGAAGAACCTGGTCAACAAGTACAAGGACTATGTGCCGGTCATGATCTCCCTCGGGAACGAGCCGAACGGGCAGCCCGACAGGGTTAAGGACGACATTCCGGCATACAAGGCTGTCTATGAGGAAGTGAAGAAGATAGATCCGAGCATCATTGTTATAGGAACATCATGCGGTCTCGACGAGGAGTTCTTCAAGCAGGGGTTCCAGCCGTACCAGGACGTCTACGACTTCCATCTCTATGAGTCTCCGAACAACATCAGGGAGGCGTTCAAGAAATATGATGGCTTCTTCAAGAAATATGGACAGAAGAAACCGATATGGTCGACGGAGATAGGACTTAACAGCGCCGGACAGACCAGGCTGGCTATCACCCGCGACATGATCAAGAAGTTCGCGATCTTCTTCGCGTGCGGAGGCGGGAACATGTCATGGTTCGACATCCTCTATCCCGACGGCGACGGCAAGAACGACGGCACCACGGGCGAGTCCATGAACGTTTTCAAGTGCAAGTACAGCCTCTACTGTCCGAGGCTCGATGCGGTCTCCTATTATAACATGGTCAACGGGATCTGCATAAAGAAGTTCGTCCAGGAGAAGAACTATGACCGCGGCGGGGATGCGGTGCTGTTCAGGGACAAGGACAACAAGTGCCTGGCCGTCCTCTGGAAGGAGGAGGACTCAATGGATGTCTTCTTCCCGATGAAGGGTGTCGGCAAGGTGAAGCTGGTCAGGATCGATGGAAGCTCCGTCGAACTGGACGCGCAGGGCAAAGGGCTAAACCTGTCAGTTTCCGAGGATCCTGTGCTTCTGCTGTTTGATTCCGCCGACATGAAGCTGGCTGAGAAGCTCGAGAATCCGTCGCTGAAACTTAATGACACCTTTGATCCTGTGGTCAAGGGAGCATCCCAGAAGATCTCATTCACCGCGGAAGGTGTGAAGCCTGAGGACATTTCATTCATCGCCCCGCCGTTCTGGACCGTAGGCAAGGCGGAAGTCTCCGGCAAGGAGATAAGTTTCAATGTAACTGCTCCCGCAGTGACCGGTACGAGGAAGGCGAGGATGCTGGTGGATTTCAAGGACAAGGGCGGAGAGCTCTCGTTCTATCTGCCGGTCTCGGAGAAATAAGGAATCTGACCGATCTGACAGATCATCCAGATAAAAATACAAGGAGATACTATGAGAAGAATAGCAATGTTGTTTGCCATGTTTATTGCGAGTTCCGCATGTTTTGCCGGGGAGAAGACGATGGAGCTCCTTTCCGACAAGTCTCTTGAGAACTACGGCTGGACCTTCGACAACGGACAGGAATTTCCCGGAGCAAAGGGGAAGCTTAGCGTCGATGCCGCTGAAAAGGATGCGCTGAGGCTGGATGGCGATTTCACCGGCGGCGGCAACTACGTCCAGGCCATGACGCAGCTCGAAGACACCGACATCACCTCAATCTCCTGCCTGCTGAAATATCCCAATTCGTCAGGCTTCACCATGCGCATCGGCGACAGCACCAACCAATGCCACCAGATCAATCTCAAGATCAAGAACAGCCCCGACTGGCAGAAATTCAATTTCGACATGGGCTCGTATCTTGCAGAAAAAGGAAATTCTCCCGCCGCCGAAGTCGTGACTAAATATGAGAACTGGGGCGGAGCGAACGACGGCAAGTGGCATGGACCTGCGAAATATATGGTCTTCATCATCGGAGGAAGCGAAAAGACCAAGACTCCGACCCTCTGGATATCGGATTTGAAGGTCAAAGGCAAGAGCGATGATTCCGCGGCAGGTGCGGACAAAGCTGCGACCATGAAGAAGAATGTCAGGATGGACGAGTTCGTAGACGATGAACTCGACTGGAATTTCAGCCTTGGACAGGAGTTCCCCGGAGCAAAGGGCGGAATGGAGCTGGTCAAGGACGGATATGAAAAGGGTAAGTCGGCAATAAAGCTCTCTGGAGATTTCACCGGCGGCGGTGCATATGTGTCGGCTGAAAAGGATCTCAAGGATCTTCCTTCGGATCTTTCCGCGATCAAGATGAAGGTGAAGTCGGACAACGTGACCGGTATTTCCGTGAGGCTCGGTGATTCCACCGGGCAGTGCCATCAGCGTGGCGGGTTCAAGATACAGAGCGACGGCAAGTGGCACGACGTTATAATCAAACCGGATGCGATCGCCGGTGGCGAGCACTGGGGCGGGGCGAACGACGGCAAGTGGCACGGCCCAGCCACCTTTTTAGCTATAAACATTGGAAAAGGCGGAGAGCCCAAGCCTGTGATGCTCATCGCAGATATTTCAGCCGACACGATCGTCAAAGGTTCGACCCAGGCTTCATCTTTCAACGGGAGCTTCGAAGACCTGAAGGAGATTCCGAAGTCATGGAAGGTGCAGGGCAAGGTTTCACTGGAGACAAAAGATGCGGCGAAGGGAAATAACTCAATTGCCTTCGAGAGGGCTGAAAAGGATGTGGATAATGCGACTTCCCTTGTGATGGATTCATTCCCGATCAAGGAAGGGCTCTGGGAGCTTGGACTGTCCTACAGGTCCGATCTGTATTCTCCGGATTCATCCTATAATGGCACAGTCTACCTGGAATCCATGGACGGCGGTGGAAAGGTGGTAGATACGAACGAATTCTTCCTGATCACGAAGCAGAACGGGTGGAAGGAATTCAAGAAGCTTGTCGACATTCCGAAGAATGCTGTTTCGGCAAGGTTCAAGATCGTGATGAACAAGACATATGGCAAGTTCAGCGTTGACGAGCTTTCAGCATCGTATGTCTCGGCATCGCCGAAACAGAACGCCATCTTCTCGGCGGTGAAGTTCGCGTCGAAGGCGATGGGGAACATGTTCTATCCCGGGGACAAGATCACGTTCGATGTCACGGTGGAATGCACCAAGGCGTGGCCGGCGGAGACCAAGGACGTGACATGTTTCATCAAGGACTACTGGGGCGCGGAATACGCCGATCCGATAAAGGTCAAGCTTGAGAAGGGGAAGAGGGAGGGTGGCAAGACGAAATATTCCGGCGTGCTAGATCTGAGTTCGATGAAGTTCGAGACAGGAAAATACTACGAGATCCGCGCCCTTGCGACATTCGCAAGCACGGAGCCGTTCAATGATGTGTCGGCGTTCGTGATACTGCCGAAGGCGGTGACGAAGAACTACAAGCCAGCTGAAATTCCGTTCACTTCCAGGGACTGGGACGATCGTATCAGGGAATACTTCTTCCTTTCCGACAGGCTCGGTCTCAGGTGGTGCTGCCTCTGGAGCGGATGGGAGGCGAAACCTCCGTACAATTCAAACGCCCCCGGAATCGAACTGTGCAAGGAACTCGACATGGGCGCAATCCTCGGCTGTCCGTCGGGACAGGTCGAAGGGCACCATGGCAACTACAAGGATTATGATGAGACAGCATTCAGGGAAGGGGCCAAGGCCATTGTCAACAAGTACAAGGACTATGTCCCTCTCATGGTCTCTCTTGGCAACGAGCCTCCGAGCACGCCTGACAGGGTGAAGGAGAACATTGCCGCGTACAAGCCTGTATACGAAGGTGTGAAGGCCGCGGATCCGAGCGTGATCGTGCTTGGGACATCCTGCGGTCCGGTCGAGGAATACTTCAAGCAGGGATTCCAGGCCTATCAGGACATGTACGACTTCCACTGCTACGAGGATCCTAAGAGCGCGGAAGGCGCGTTCAAGAAATATGAGGAGCTGTTTGCCAAGTACGGTGGCAAGAAGCCGATATGCACGACCGAGATCGGCCTCAACAGCCAGGGGATGACGCGGCTTGCGATAACCCGCGACATGATCAAGAAGTTCGCGGTGTTCTTCGCGAACGGCGGCGCGCACATGTCATGGTTCGATCTGCTGTATCCGGATTCAGAAGGCAAGAACGTAGGCAGCAACGGCGAATCGTTCGACGTGTTCTCCAGCAAGTACTGCCTCTACAGGCCGAAGCTCGACGCGGTCTGCTACTACAACATGGTAAACGGGATCTGCATAAAGAAATTCGTGCAGAGGGCGAAATACGGGAAAGATGGGGAGGCATTCCTGTTCAGGGACAAGGACAACAAGTGTCTTGCAATACTCTACAAGGAGAATGAGCGGCAGGATGCATTTTTCCCTATGAATGGTGTCGGCAAGGTGAAGATGATCAGGATCGATGGAAGCTCCACCGAGCTCGACGCGCAGGGCAAGGGGCTTACGCTGACGGTCTCAGAGGATCCGCTGCTCCTCTTCTTTGATTCCGCCGACATGAAGCTTGCCGACAATCTCGGGAAGCCGGCCGTTGCCGTCGCTGGAACCCTTGATCCTGTGATCAAAGGAGTCGATACGAAGGTTTCCTTCACAGTCGACGGGATTTCCGCTGACGATCTTTCGATAGCCACGCCTGCGAACTGGAAGGTCAAGAAGATTTCTGCGTCAGGCAAGGATGCAAGCTTCGCTGTAACTCCTCCGGAGAACACTACGGCGAGAGAGGGCAGACTTCTACTCGCATTGAAGAATAACAACGGAGAGCTTACCCTCCCGATGCCGATATCCGGAAAGATCTCGATGAGGGTGCTGCCTGAACCGTTCAAGGACGGCAAGGCCGGAGTGAAGGTCGTGTTGAAGAACAATTCATCAGAGAAGGAGGAGGTCAGCTACTCGATCGCGATTCCTGAGGAGATTGCAATGGCCAAGGGCACTTTCAACAAGGCGGAGGCAAAACCTTTTGCAGCCGAAATAACAGGCCAGGCGGAAGGCAAGCTGACTATTGACGGGAAGAGCGAGAAGGAGATAAAGCTCTCAGTCTCCAATTTCAACCCGCTCAACATCTATAATGCAAAGGTCAATGTCACGGATTCCTCAGGAAAGACAGTCAACAAGGAGAGGTTCATTTCCGGATTTGTAGGAGTCCTGAAGGTGAAGTCTCCGCTGAAGATGGATTTGGCCGCGGACGAGGCGGAATGGCAGAAGGCGCCAGTCCTCAACATCAACGAGGAAAGGCAGTATTTCCTCCTGGGCAAGGATGCGAAGTGGAAGGGCGTGGATGACCTTTCCGGCAAGCTCCGCTTCCTCTGGGACGACAAGAACCTCTACATGAGGATGGATGTGAAGGACGACAAGTATGTCAATCCGAAGGCCGATGTCGACATCTGGAACATGGACGGCCTGCAGATCCTCGTTGATTCCGCCAGGGAGTCCAGCGAGAAGAACGGCAAGTACGAGTATTCGCTCGCCGAAGGCACCAAGGGGCCGCAGGCATG
>CAZDNQ010000250.1:0-7102 GCA_964506605.1 uncultured Victivallis sp.
ATTTCGGCTGCGCATTTCGCAGGATTTCGACCTGCTCATGCTGGAAGCGCGCGACTGAAAAGGCCGTAAACCTGTAGTAGTCCAGTTCGCAGGAGGGATTCACATAGGTCGGCCTGTTTCTTTTTGGGGTTTCAATGTCTTCAAAGGCCTTATATGTGAGCGCCCAGAAGGCCGTGCCCCATGCCTTGTTGAGCAGGGAGATGTCACCGTCGTATTTCCAGCTGAGGTATTTCTGGAACTCCTTCTGGCAGCTTTCGCAGTGGCATTCGGAGAAGTGGCAGTTGATCTCGTTGTCGGTCTGCCATCCGGCCACATATGGGTTGTCCCTATAATGCTCCGCCATCTTCTGCGTGATGATCCAGGAGAACTTGCGGAACGTCTCGCTGTTGTGGCAGCAGTGCTGGCGGGAACCATGCGCCATCGGAACTCCGGAGTCATTGACACGGACGGTCTTGGGATATCCCACCGTAAGCCAGCGCGGAGGAGCGGCAGTAGGAGTGCAGAGCATCGTCATAATCCCCTTCTTCCCAAGTCGCTCTATCATGGCGTCGAAGAAGGAAACATCGAACTCCCCTTCAGAAGGCTCGAGCATGTCCCAGGCGAATTCGGCCATCCTGACGATGTTGAAACCGGCGGCCGCCATACGTTCCGGATCCTTCTCACGGGTGGCTTCGTCCCAGTGCTCGGGATAGTAAGGCGCACCGAACCAGAAACGGTCGGTCTTTGCAGGACGGAGGTGGGAGATTTTTGAATTGCCCAGAGGCTTCAGATCATATTCGCTCATATTTGAATTCCTTTGCTATTTCAACACTGAAATATATGAAATCAATAAATTCATGTGGAAATTTGATTTTTCAATACAGGAATGGTTTATTCAATAGTTTATACGAGTGGAAAAGAACAGCCCTCACGGGTTAACCCGCCGCTGGCGGCGCCGTAGGCGACCAAGGCTTGACTACGAGCAAGTTCCCAATTGCATCCTGAATCCGCCTGTAGTCAATGCCGCAAGGCATGTTCTTGCCTTTTGGCGGTTCTACTATTAGCTTATAGTTTAAATCCAAGGGGTATTCAAGATGGACCTGTTTTCTGCCACACTGCTGCTTTTCCTGGTCATGGATCCAGTCGGAAACGTGCCGGTATTCATCTCCACTATCGGACACTATGAAGCCGGAAAGCAAAGGAAGATCATTGTAAGGGAATCGCTTATAGCCCTCGCAGTGCTGATATTCTTCCTTTTTGCAGGGAAGGCATTCCTGTCGGTGTTCCACCTTTCCGAACCTGCGCTCTCGATAGCCGGAGGAATAATACTCTTCATCATCGCGATAAAGCTGATATTCCAAAGTTCCGCAGACATATTTGACAAGAAATTCGAGGGCGAACCAATCTGCGTTCCTCTTGCAATACCCTATATCGCCGGTCCTTCGGCAATTGCTACGGTCATGCTGCTAAGCAGCCGCGAGCCGGAAAAATGGCTTGTATGGCTGAGCGCAATCGCAATTGCAGGCGCCGCCTCATGCCTGATCCTGCTGATGTCCGGAACGCTGAGCAGGCTTCTGGGCAGCAAGGGATTGTCCGGCATAGAACGGCTGGTAGGGCTTCTTC
The DNA here is from genome assembly GCA_964506605.1 of uncultured Victivallis sp. GTDB lineage: Bacteria > Verrucomicrobiota > Lentisphaeria > Victivallales > GWF2-50-93 > GWF2-50-93. Next base: position 1,603 of record CAZDNQ010000250.1, read on the forward strand.
TTACTGCAATAGCCATCCAAATGCTTCTGGTAGGGATAAGGGAATTCATAAAAAGCCTGTAGCTTTATTTCCATGACGGAACATCATCCTTTGGATGAGCATTGTCGCCCCATTCGTTCAGCTTGTTGGGGCCGAACGACCATAGGAAGACTTTTCCAATCTGCCCGTCCAGCGGAGTGCCTGAACCGGATATCTGATTATCTCCATCAAGATCCATGGCAATTCCAAAACGGCTACCCCAGAAATCTATCATGCCGGTCTCGGAGAACCTCTGCGGAGGCTGCAGGAATCTCTTTTCGCGTACGTTTCTAACGCCATATGCCGCAGGCGTATTATAACATGTCAGAATTTCCATGAGCTTGTCGTAGAACCTGCACTGGTCGCTTGTGTTCCCGTACCAGACCGCATCATTTGGCGTGGATGACGGTGAATCCGTAGCGCCATCCGTCCATGGCATTGAGAGATACTCGGCCTCATAGGAATGTATTGCATTTTCAATCAATTGCATCTGTGATTTGGCATCGAGTATCCTGGCATTGGTCCTGAGCTTGGGCAGCATGGGGATCATCATTGCCGCGAGAATGGCTATAATGGCCATGACAACAAGGAGCTCTATCAAGGTGAAATTCTTTTTCATACCCCACCTCCCAGGATAAAATTTGGAAGCTTAATACGCCTTCTACATTATATTAATAAGCATATTCCAAACCATGTTTTCCCGATTAAATAATTATCCTTAACAAACCTGTGCCGTTTTACGACAATATTGCAACGCGCTCCATTATTTTGGCATTCTAGTGCATTTTAAAGCGTTTTATATTCTTAAAAATATATAAAATTATATAGTCCAAAAAGGCATGGAAAATTCCTTGTTGCAATGTATTTTAAAAATTCGTTCAAGACTCGCCCTGGTGGCGGAATGGCAGACGCAACAGACTTAAAATCTGTCGGGTTTTACCCGTGCGGGTTCGACTCCCGCCCTGGGCACCAAGTTCTTTAAGAAATCAATCACAGGATCCGAAGTTCACTCCCTGAACTTCGAGATATAAATATTGGAGTTTGATTCAGCATGAAATTCGCACCGCAGATAATGGAATCCCAGCTCCCCGGACATTGCGGTCCGTGCAGCCTGTCCTCCTGTCTGTATATCCTTGGAATCGAAGCGACCCAGCGCGAACTTGCAAAGGCTTCAGGATCTCCGTACAGGATATTCAAGGAGGGAATCGGCGAAGAGAAGATCAAGAAGGCCGCAGCGTCATATGGCGTCAAGTCGAAATATCTCATGATAACCGACAAGGAGAAAGGCGACCTGTTCGCGACGAAGCTCCGTGTCCATCTCCAGAATGGCCTTCCGGCGATCCTCTGCTGCCAGGATTTCGCCCACTGGGTGGCCGCCATCGGATACGTGGAGGAGAAGGAGAAATACATAATCATCGATCCGAACGACAAGAAGAGCACCTTCAGCCGCTATTCCGACACGTTCCTCAAGAACATATGCTGGAACGACAACAAGGGCGACGACAAGATGGATCCCTCCCAGTATTTCGCCATCCTCCTGCAGAGGAAGGACAGGCGGGAGCCGCAGTGGCGGGTGTCCGAGGCCTGGATACGCCTCTGCGAGTCCGGATCGGAGGACAATGCCGACAACATGGCGAACGATCTCATTGAAATCGCCAGGAGGACCACCCCGAACGGCAACAGCGGCAACGGGCGCTGCAGGAAGGCCGGCCTCTACATGACGCAGATCCTCGACAAGTACGAGGAGCTGATCATCGATGCGGTAAACCACTGGATCGCGAGCGAAAAGGTCACCAAGGCTGATCTCCGGTCGTTCTACGAGGACTACAAGGTCGTGGCGGCATCCACGGGAATAAGGCTGCCCAAGGGCGCGCCTCATGCCGCGATCGTCGCGCAGATAACAACACTTCTTACAACATACGCATGGCGGGGGGCGCTGTAACATGATCTCACTGAAAACGCAGCTGGAAAAGGCAATCGCCGGACAGAGGGCTCTGATCTATCTCTTGTGCACCGAGGAGTCCCGCGTCCTGCCGATCCTCTCGAAGATCGCCGGGGAGAGAAACTGCAGCATGGAGACATGGAGCTGCATCAAGGGCCTTTCCGGAACCGGCATCAAGGAGAAGACCGAAGGCGCCGTCGCCGCGATCAAGTCAATAATGGGCGGTGGGAAGAAGGGAATATACGCCTTCCAGGATCTGAGCGAGTTCCTGGAGGATCCCGAAGTGAAGAGGGCCCTGCGCGAGTTCAACCAGTCGCCCGCCGCCGGAACCGGGCAGTTCCTGGTCATAGTCAGCCCGGAGCTTAAGATTCCTGAAACACTCCGCGAGGAGATACACCTGATCGACGTCCCCCCGCCGGACGACGAGGAGATCTCCGCTGAGTTCAACCGTATCAGGCTGATGTATCCCGAATCGAGGATCCCCGTGGAATTCCACGCCGACATCATGCTCTCCCTCAAGGGACTCTCCATCAGCGGCATAGGCAGCATCCTGCAACGCATATTCAAGGCTGACAGCACGGGGAAGGAGGCCGTCTTCAACGAGATCTTCGACGAAAAGGAGACCATCATCAAGAAGACCGGTTACCTCGAGTTCACCCCTCCGCGGGCCTTGATGGCCAATATCGGCGGACTTGGGAATCTGAAGGAATGGCTGATCAAGCGCGAGAAGACGTTCTCCAGGGAGGCTATAGAGGCCGGTGTCCAGCCTCCAAAAGGCCTCCTGATGATGGGCATAAGCGGCTGCGGGAAGAGCCTTGCCGTCAAAGCGATATCCTCCCTGTGGAAAATGCCTCTTTTCCGCCTTGACATGAACCTCGTGTTCTCCGGTCTGTACGGAAGTCCGGAAGCGACCTTCCACAAGGCGCTGCAGACCGTAGGCGCGGTGGCGCCGGCGATCCTGTGGATAGACGAGATAGAGAACGCCCTCGGCCTCGAGGAGGAAGGCGGTCTCACGATCAGCTCGCACATCTTCTCATCGTTCCTCACATGGATGCAGGAGAAGCCGCCGCTCATATTCATCGCCGCCACGGCGAACAAGATTCAGGCGCTTCCTGCGGAGATCATAAGGAAAGGGCGCTTCGACCAGGTCTTCTTCGTCGATCTGCCGGACGAGATGGAACGCCGGGAGATCTTCACGATCTACATCGCCAGCAACGGCGGCGATATAGCGAAGTTCGATCTCAAGATGCTGTCGATAATGACCAACGGCTGGAACGGCGCTGAGATAGCGCAGGTGGTGTCGGCGGCCCGGACAGACGCGCACTACGAAAACCGCGCGTTCACGCAGGGCGACATAAGCGCCAACATAAACACCACAGTCCCACTTTCCACAACAATGGAATCGCAGATAAAGAACATCCGGAACTGGGCCCTGTCGCGCGCGACGCCTGCATCGAAGAACGCGCGCATCCTCCGGTATTGATCCGCTGCACTCATTGAATATCGGAATTATTTTTGAAAATATGTTTGCATTAGCATGACCATATACTAAATTACCCGTCCGATTTTATCGGACAGAAGAATATCATTGCTCGGGTGGTGAAATGGCAGACACGCATGTTTGAGGGGCATGTGGAGCAATCCGTGTGGGTTCAAGTCCCACCCCGAGCACCAGATTTCCTCCTCCGGAAAATCAAATCCGGCCGGCTTGGAATACGGCTTCAGAAAAATCCCATTTTAAAAATTTTTCATTTTTTTTTGAATTTTAATTCGAATTGGGTTGCAATACAGGAAAGCCGACGTATTTTTTGTGTCCGCTTTGTTTTTCGCGTTATATCGCGCAATACAGACCGGTGCCAACATAGCTCAGTTGGTAGAGCACGTCCTTGGTAAGGACGAGGTCACCGGTTCGATCCCGGTTGTTGGCTCCATATGAATGGAATCGGGTTTGGAAGCGCGCATGAAGCCCGTTTGCAGTTTGCAATAACATTATAGAAAGCATTAAAAAAACCGGGAGGTTTAGCATGGCTAAAGAAGCATTTCAGAGAACGAAACCGCATGTGAACGTAGGAACCATCGGACATGTCGACCATGGCAAGACCACTCTTACAGCGGCAATCACGAAGGTGCAGTCCTCAAAGGGCCTGTCAACTTTCGTGCCTTATGACCAGGTTGCGAAAGCATCCGAGAAGCAGGGTCGCCGCGATCCTACCAAGATTCTCACAATCGCCACATCGCATGTCGAGTACCAGAGCACGAAGCGCCACTATGCGCACGTCGACTGCCCCGGACATGCCGACTATGTGAAGAACATGATCACCGGCGCAGCCCAGATGGACGGCGCCATCCTCGTCGTCAGCGCCGTTGACGGCCCGATGCCCCAGACACGTGAGCACATCCTCCTGGCACGCCAGGTCGGCGTCCCCACGATCGTCGTGTTCCTCAACAAGGTTGACCTTGTAGAAGACGAGGAACTCCTCGGCCTTGTCGAAATGGAAGTAAGGGATCTCCTCACCAAATATGGTTTCGCCGGCGACACGACTCCGATCATCCGCGGCTCGGCCATCAAGGCGATGAACGCCCCGTCTCCGGATCACGCCGATGCGAAGTGCATCCAGGATCTCATGGACGCCATCGACTCATACATCCCCGAACCCGTGCGCGAAGTCGACCAGCCGTTCCTTCTCTCGGTTGAAGACGTGTTCTCGATCACAGGACGTGGAACAGTTGTCACTGGACGTATCGAACGCGGCCGCGTCAAGACCGGCGACGAAATCGAAATCATTGGAATCACACCGACCGTCAAGACCACCGTCACCGGCACCGAGATGTTCCGCAAGGAGCTCAAGGAAGGTGGACAGGCTGGCGACAACGTCGGATGCCTCCTCCGTGGAACAAAGAAAGAGGATGTACAGAGAGGACAGGTGCTTGCGAAGCCCGGTTCCATCACTCCTCACAAGAAGTTCAAGGCTGAGATCTATGTTCTGAGCAAGGAAGAAGGTGGACGTCACACTCCGTTCTTCGCGAACTATCGTCCTCAGTTCTATTTCCGTACCACTGACGTGACCGGAACGATAACCCTGAATCCAGGGACTGAGATGATAATGCCCGGAGACAACACGCAGATCACGGTCGAGCTTATCTGCCCGATCGCGATGGAGAAGACCCTCCGTTTCGCTATCCGTGAAGGTGGACGCACAGTCGCTTCCGGACGTGTCACAGAGATCATAGAGTAACAATATAAATTAATTGTCAAGATACGCGATCCCGACCAGCCCGATGGGCTGTTCGGGTCGCTTATGTAATAAAGAAGCAGGTGAAAAATGGCGCGTGAGATAATAACGCTGGCATGCACGGAGTGCAAGAACCGCAACTACTCCACTATGAAGGAGAAGAGGAACACTCCCGGAAGGCTGGAGAAGAAGAAGTTCTGCAAGTTCGAGCGGAAACACACGCTCCACCGAGAAATTAAGTAACGATTAATTTTTAGGTGAGTAGCTCAATTGGTAGAGCGGCGGTCTCCAAAACCGCAGGTCGCAG
>CAZDNQ010000251.1:0-7101 GCA_964506605.1 uncultured Victivallis sp.
TAAAACCTATGTTAGCTGGCTTAATGTCTCGGTGAACTATATCCTTCTTGTGGCATACAGAAAGGACGCCGAGTAGTTCACTGGTTATCTTGCAGGCCTCTTCAATAGAGAAAGGCCCTTTTGCTACTTTGATCCTTTGTTCAAGCGTCTCGTCCACAAGTTCAATAACGTAGTACCAGAAATCCTTGGACTCTCCTATATGCCTGACATATATGAGATTTGGATGCTGGATGTCACAGCGGCTGAGAATCTGCAGGCCGCCTAGTTCTTTTTCTCCCGGATAGTGTTTTTGGGCCTTTTGCAGAATTTTGACAGCACATTTGGCACCAAGCCGATCCTGTGCGAGCCATACCGTGCCATAACCGCCCTTGCCAATAATTTCCAGAAGGGCGTATTCGGGAACAGTCGGGGCGTCAGGATGTTGCTGTGGCAGGGATGGAATGGTACTCGCCGTTTCTGAGACCCCTGAAAAAGCGGTCGTAAGTTTTGCGCATATTAAGTTATCCAATTCCAGAGGGAACGGCTTCCCGTGCTCATCTACAGCTATCTTGACATCTCTAAGCAATTTTTCATCCGACTGGACGTCTTCTACCTTTTCCTGACAGGATTTGCAGTTCTTAAGATGCGCGTCAATTTCCTTTCCCTGCGCGGCTGGAAGCTGCTTGTCCAGAAATGCATTCAATACGGGAACCGTATAATGATCCATAATGCTGACCCTCCGTAATTATTCGCTGAATATTTACCATTTATAATGTGATACAGGCGCCCCGACTGTAATCCTCTTTTCTCCTCACAAGTCCGAGGCTACTTCACCTTGTTACTAATCATCTTCGTCATTACGGCGCAATTTCTTGCATTAAACAAATCTTTTATTCGCAACTCATACATCATCAAGATCTTTAATTATTCTTTTTAGGCGGCTGACGCACCGTGTCTTTAAAAGGTAAACCGCCTCAACTGTCATTCCCGTTGCTTTTGCCACTTCGGGAGCAGATGCTTCCTGAAGGGTGAGCATTTCAAACGCCTGGTAGGAGGCAGGCTTGACTTCAAGCTTGAGTTGTTCCATCGCCTGCGTGACAACATGTTTTGTGTATGCAATGTTCCACTTCTCGTCAAATTCCCCCACAGCAATGCCCATGTCAGGGTCTTTTATGCCTTTTCTGGACACGCGGATGGTGTTCTTATCTATCGGGCGGCATCTCTTCCTGAATATGTCGTTCATCTTGTTTCTTGTGATTGTTCCCAGCCAGGCCCTGAACTTTGTCCCCTTTTCTGGGTCGTATGAGAATTTTCCGTTATTGAAGACGGCAAGCATTACCTGCTGTATAAGATCCGGAGTGTCGGCACTATCCCATCCATATTTATGGGTCATTGCCTCGATGGGCATTTTGTAGATTTCATAAAATTCCTGCCAGCCTATTTCGTTGCCAGCCCTGATTTTGGAAAGAAGAGTTTTCCGAGTGGTATCAGACATGCATTGCCCCCTTTTAATGAATTAAAAATCCCTCTTTTGATTTTCATTCCAAAAAAAGAGGGCGACATTCCGTTGTCGCCCCACAGCAGGTACTGGTATACCCAAGAGAAGTCAACAAATGGAATGCGCCCAAGGGGCGCAACTTCCAGTGTTGTACTTCTCTATTTAAAATTACCAGTTTTGCTGTAGAGACAAACACCGTAGTCACGGTCAATATTTATGTAATCAAATTCCTGCTATTTCAGTTTCCTTTCAAAAGTCTTGTTCATATGCCAGTTCTAAAAACAACTGCTGACGCAGTAAGTTAATGTCATGGAATAGGCGATTCAATATTATTTAAGAAATTAAATGGAAATCTCATATTCAAATGCAAGTTTTATAAAGTTCCTGCGAATCTATAATACAAGGACGCATTACCGGATACAATCGATATCGAAAACGGAATACCGGCAGGACGTAAAATGTCCATGGGGCACAGATATAGTAGCATAATAGACGTTTTAACATTTCTAATACCGAACCTGTATGGGGATGGGAGACTGAAAGATTGAAACGTGAGTAAGGAATGACACCAATATGAAGACGAAATCTAAATTTACACCCCCTGACAAACAGGGATTTACAGTCAAGGACGGCAAGCTATACGAGTTCAACAAGGACTCGGTTGTAGTTACCCGTGCTTGGCCACCGGCCAGATACTGCAAGACTAGGAAGAAACCTTTCTGGCGCTGCGCCCCAATCCACGAGTCATCCCTGAGACAACAGGCCCTGGAGTATTCAATAAGAAGGGAACAAGGCCGGCCTGTCTCCATCGATGCAAAAATCAACATAGAAGATACTCCCGCCAAAAGGGATAAAATTGAAAAGATAAACTCAAAGCGACGGAAATGGATACCGGCAATCGCGGCATTCTATGACTTAATCCCGCTTGAGGCCAGGGAGAAGATGTTCTGCAGGGACGACCACGCCTGGAATATCTGCTCGTTCTACGCGAGGTGTCCCGGAGCCGCTGAGCTCATGAGGAACGCACCCGCCATCGGATATATGCTCTCAAACTTCCCCGTATTTCGCAAGAAACTTTCAAGGAGATGGGACGCTGTGCGTCGGATCATACCTAAGCCGCGCCGGAAGATCCTTGCCTGGCTCGGATGGCCTGATAGTGAAGCTGTTGCAAAACTCATGTCCAAGATAGAATACGATGCCTGCTTTAATAAGGAATTATTAATGTTCAGGGCACTGATAGGGAAAGAACCTGAAATTATTAAACCGCTCTCGCATCTCAAATCTATTGATTACATCACTCTGGACATAATCCTGAAAAGAAGCTATAGGGCGAAAGCCTCCTGGCGCTTCCTGAATGAGCTTTCCGAGCTGCGCCGCAAGGAGGTCAGGGGCGAAGGCTCCGCCTACAGTTCATCTAAGCTCTTCAAGGACACCCTTTTCATGGAACGGCTGCTCATGGTCCAGAGAGGCCCTATACAATCTATAACCCATCTCAGGAAGAGGCATGACAGGGCGGTGGAGGATGCTAACAGACACGAGATTTCAGAAATGGACAAATCGAAGCAATATCCTGTTCCGCCTGTTCCAGCGCCGCCTGCAACCGAAGACTTCGAGATCATCCCGCTCGATTCGCCTGTGAAGCTATACCTTGAAGCCCGGGAACAGCACAACTGCGTATTCTCGGTATACAATGAGAGTGTTCAGAACTCCAATGGAAACATATATATCTATTCATTACGGAAGCCGGAACGGGCGACAGTGCTTGTCCGTTTTGACTATGAGAACAAGACATTTTTCCCAGCAGAAGTTAAGGGACCGATGAATACCGAAATTTCCAAGGAGACGCTTTCAAGGATCCGCTCATGGCTTAACTCATGTGTGTTGAAATCCAGCATAATCGCCGTCACCGGAGGATTCAATACATACATCGACGACGTAGACATGACCGACCGGATATTGCCCGCATTCCCCTTGACCGTTCCTGGCGAGGATGGATTCTACATTAGCCATTTAAGTACACTCGCCAATCTGCTTGCGGAAATGAGAAGGTTTGGAGTTGAAGAGAATAAGGAACTGATCACATTCATACTTAAGGGCCAGTTTTATATCTTCCTTATGGATGTACCGGAACTGGCGATGCTTCTGGTCAACAGGGAAAAAGGCGGGGCGTTTTCATATTCGGCGCGGAGGATGTATGGCGGTTCAGCTTTGAGGTATGAGACTGAAGCGAGGATTGACCAGTGGCTAGATGAAGCTGTTCTGCATAATCTAAGAAGAGGCGGACACGGCCAGATGAGTTTCGACTTCATGGAGATTAAGAATTCCGGTCAGATCGGGCAATTCCATGAGATTAAAGCCGGATGATTTTTGTAAAATGTTACGATGAAACACATAAAATTAATTCATAAATTCTGAAAGGATCATTATGTTTGACTCACCTGACTTCCTTTATACGCTGTTTGGAACGCTGATACCATCGTTGCTCTATGCCATCGCGCTGTGGTTCTTTGCTCCAAGACGACCGAAACTCCTACCGATGTCATTGCTGTTCCTGGCCGGCGCAGTCCTGATCGCTCCATGCTACATGGCCGAATACGCGCTGGACATCGCCTTTCCGTGGGGTTCGTCCGGTCATCTGACGTGGAACATCCTTCCATCGGCAATTCTTGAGGAAGGGGCGAAACTGCTGTGCCTTGCCATGGCCTTCCGCATGCTGATTGAGCGATCTGGCCGCTGGCAATATTTTTTCACATCCGGATTCATACTCGGCTCAGGTTTCATGTTCATGGAGAACTTCGTGTGCATGGTTGAATACGGGGACATATACATGGTGCTGGAGAACAGGACCTGGGTAGTAGAGATGACGGATCCCCTGTTCGGAGGAATTGCCGGAATCGGACTGTTCCTCATCTTGAAGAAGAGATGGCTCCTGTCCTCATTGTTTATTATTCCGCCTATCGCACTGCACTTCTGCCACAACGTCGGGGTCATAGTCCTTGGCGGTGTTCCCTGGTGGCCGCTTTACTTCCTTGGATATACTTCCATGCTTCTGGTCTTCGCATGGGAATACCTGTGCGCATCCTCGGAAGCGGAAAGTCCAATTGAGAAACCAATTCTGGACGGCAATGCAAGCCTCAGATTCCTCAGAAGGATATGAATTCACCTGATAAGTAAAAAAAGGGCCGGCTTTTACACCGGCCCTCCTATTGTGATTATCCGAACATCTCCTGGGAAATGTTGGATTGTTCGGGATCGTCTATCCTATCGACCTTCATATGCTTCCATTCGTTCTTTTCGCGGAGACACCTGATGTCACGCTCCCATATGGACTCGCTCCCGGCATCAGCAAGAATTGAATCACCCATGAACTCCCTTATATCCTTAGCAATTTCTCTCTTGAGTTGAACAATTCTCGCTGAGCTGACCGAGAATAGTCTAGCGATCTCGCCGGTTCCGAATCCGAGCATCATTTCCTCGACAATCCTCCGTTTCCTAGCGTCGAGGGTGTCGATGAACTCCTGCCAATCAATGGCACGAAGTACCTTGGTTGCAGTGTCTTCTCTTTTCATTTCTATCGCGTCACCTACGGTCAGGTCATCGTCGTCGCAGACTGGCTCCTGCATGGAGCAGACGGAACCTTCGTGGTCCATCTGGAATCCAGGGCTCATCACGTCACTGCGGATGTCGCCATAGGAACGCCTGCCGGATTTAGTACGCTGGATGCTGTAATACGCTATGGAATGAGGCAGCGGTGTCTTGCCGGCCTTCTCCATCGCTTCGACCATCTCCGCCGCTGATGCGGTAGCATCCTGCACCAGTTCTTCAGGATCTTCAGACCCCATAGGTCTGACTGTCCTAGGAACCGTGTTTCGGATTATCGGATAGATCTCCTTTTCGAGCATTAGAGCTGCTGAAGGGCTCATTGGTCACCTCATTTAAAAGTTATGGTGACCTTGCGGCCACCGGTTTTGAAACGGCGGCCGCAGAGCGGCCTCTATGCAGGAGACAGCCCTCCCAGGTGTTCGGTACTGAAAGGGATAATATCCTGCACGTATTTATAACTCTGGAAGGTCAGGGATTTAGGGCGTATGGAAGACCTGAACAGCCAGGGTGGCAGCCAGAGTCGCAGCCAGAGTCGGCTGTACTTATGATGATCCATTCTTAAGCGAAGGATAGGACGCAAAATGTCCGACTGCTGGGAATAGGGTTATGTTTGAAACTTATCAATAATCCTTATTGATAAATCCGTTGTTGAAGATAGTGTAAAAAGTCGCATGTGAAAATTCTCTGGCAGCATTGCTGTCTCATGATTTGATATATAAGGAATTGAATAGGAATGCCTAACGAAGTCACCCTTGCCCAGCTAGAATCACATTTATGGGAAGCCGCTAACATTCTGCGCGGTCCTGTAGATGCTGCAGACTTCAAAAGTTATGTGTTCCCGCTGTTGTTCTTCAAGCGAATTTCCGACGTACACGACGAAGAGTACAAGGCAGCCATCAAGGAAGCAAATGGTGACGAGGAATATGCCCAGTTCCCTCAGAACTACCGCTTTCAGGTGCCCGAAAACTGCCACTGGGACGACGTGCGCGTAGTCACAGCAAATGTAGGACAGGCGCTCCAGAAGGCCATGCGCAATATCGAGAAGGCTAATCCAGAAACCCTCTACGGCATATTCGGTGACGCGCAATGGACGAATAAGGATCGCCTGCCGGACTCCCTGCTTAAGGATCTCATCGAGCATTTCTCTCGTATCGATCTGGGCAATCAGGCTGCGCAGGCCGATATTCTCGGCCAGTCCTACGAATATCTCATCAAGAAGTTTGCTGACGCCACCAACAAGAAGGCCGGTGAATTCTATACCCCGCGCTCGGTTGTCAGCCTGATGGTGAATATCCTCAATCCCAAGGAGGGTGAATCCATCTACGATCCGGCCTGCGGCACGGGAGGCATGCTGTTGGAAGCCATCCACCACGTCAAGGAGAACCATGGCGACGACCGCACTCTATGGGGCAAGCTTTTCGGACAGGAGAAGAATCTAACCACCTCAGCAATAGCCCGCATGAACCTGTTTCTGCACGGTGCAGCTGATTTCCAGGTCATTAGAGGTGATACGCTGCGGAATCCGGCTTTCTTCTCCGGAGATAACCTCGCGACCTTCGACTGTGTTATCGCAAATCCTCCATTCTCCCTGGAGAAATGGGGAGATGAAGTATGGGCCAGCGATCCCTATGGTCGCGCCTTCGCCGGCATGCCTCCGGACAAGTGCGGGGATTATGCCTGGGTACAACATATGATACGTTCCATGGCTCCTAAGACCGGGCGCATGGCCGTGGTCCTACCGCATGGTGCACTGTTCAGGATGGGCGCCGAGGGCAGGATTCGTGAGAAGATCCTTGGAATGGACCTGCTTGAAGCAGTTATTGGCCTGGGGCCTAACCTGTTCTACGGGGCAACTCTTGCGGCCTGCATAATGGTATTTCGCCAGCGCAAGCCCAAGGAGCGGAAGAACAAGGTGCTTATCATCGATGCATCAAAGGAGTTTAAGACAGGACGTGCCCAGAATGAGCTTCTGCCGGAACACGTCGATCACATATATGAATGGTACTCTGAGTACAAGGACG
>CAZDNQ010000252.1:0-7088 GCA_964506605.1 uncultured Victivallis sp.
GGGCAGGCCAGTGCTGGCGGTCTGGGAGGCATACGACGAGGACTGCGAACACTACATAGTGATTTACGGGGAGCGGGATGGAGACCTCTACGTGACTAACATAGGCGGCAACTGGATAGGTAAATTCAATGTCCCGTACCGCAAGTTCACTGGTTACGACGGCTACGCGATTTATGCGGTATCAGGAAAGGGCTGAGTTATATGGGAATGATTGGAAAACTGATAAAGTCTTTAATCGGCCCGACAACAGGCCGTGTCTGTAAGATATGCAGGCATAGAGCGGTTTATGGAATTTCGTGCAGTAAATGCGGATTCCTCTGCAAAGAATGCGTTCTCCAGATAACGGAAAAGTCAAAAAGAAATAAATCAAGGTTGTCTTGCCCGAAATGCGGGAGACGCAAAGTAGGGAGGTTGAAATGAAGTTCACCAATAAGACAAAAACGTATGACATAGACCTGTCTCTGCCTGAAGATAAGCGATGGATTCATGTGATGGCTTGTGAAAAGTCACAGATGAGAAAGATGTTCAGGGAGGCGCAAAGAGATATCGAGTCCAATATACCAGCCAGCATCAGTGGAATTGCCAAAAGCTTGCTTGCTCATTTCTATAAAAGTTCAGGAGGGCGATATGTCGAGGAAGTCCAATCCATTGCTGATTTTCTTGATGTACCTGTAAAAGATCTCCTTTTTCTCCAATGTGCATTTGAGTTAACGCAACTGGTATCGGCTTTCCCTTACGCACATCCGGTTATGTACAGGACGAAAGAAACTGTAGAGACGGTTCAGGGCCGCATGATCGATATTTGGAACAGTTTTGGTTGTACCGCCGGGATCTGCAGTCATCCCGAACTCGGGATGCTCCATTTCCGGACGCTGGACTGGGAGTATTTAACCCAGATAGGTGCCTCAACCAGGATCTACAGGTTCCACAAACGCAAACGAATGTTTGTTGTGATTGGGATTCTCGGACTTGCCGGTGCGTTATCGGGAATGCTTCGAGGTGCATATTCTGTTTCGATAAACTACGCGCCGTCGGTAAAGGATCCGGGTTTCGACTTCGGTCCTTTGTTCCTGTTGAGGGAGGTGCTGGAGGAATGTGACAGTTACGGCGAAGCTGTGTCCTGCCTGAAAAGTACGCCGCTGTCCAGCAACGTATTTTTTACCGTATGTGGCGCAAAGCGCGAAGAGGGATGCATAATAGAGCGGACAAGGAATTCATCGTCGGTTCGTGAATATGACTGCGAACCTATTGTCCAGGGCAATCATTTCCATGCAAAAAGATTCCTGCAGCACAATGAGCCCTTCGAGGACAATGAGTTCATATGCGACTCCATTGAAAGGGAGAAGAAGCTTGCGTCACGGCTCGGTAAGGCCAAGAAGTCCGACAGCCTTGAATCGGTATTCAGGCTTGCCGATGTTTTACCGGTTCGTAATGAAGACACCAGGCAGAAGATGCTATTCCATCCGAAGACAGGGGATTTCCTGCTGTCAAGGCTGGCATGAACCAGGCTTGCGGCCATCGCGAATAAACATAAAGGAGTTTTAAAATGTCTGAAGAAGTATTTTCACCGTGGAACCAAATGCAAGAAAAAGAAGCTAATTGCGGCCCTACAAGCATGGCCTACTGCCTATTCACTCTTTTCGGAGAGGATATAGACCAGAATGATGTTGCAAGTTCACTGTATTCCGGGCCGAGGAAGTGGTATAAGGAGAGAGTTGCGGGATTTGAGCAAGATGAACTGAAGAATGCGGCTGGAAAATTCAAGGCGAAGGCAGAGTTTCTCCAAGTATGCGGAGAGAAGAATTTTGAAGAATTCAACACACGGCTTGTCGCCCATCTGAAAACCGGGAATCCTGCTATGTTAAGCATATATGATGGCGGACATTGGGTTGCAGTAATAGGCTATGAAGAAAGAAAAAGGAAAGCGATCTACTACGTGAACGATCCCGAGCAGGCCGGAGACGAAGTGTTCGACCAATGGACAAAAGCCGGTGTTGAGGAGGAGTTTGACAAGAAGCATGGCAAGGACGACTATTTTGCAATATTGCTCAGCCGCAAGGATGGCAAGGCACCAGTATTTCCTCTGTCGGAAGATTTAAAGAATCTTCTAACCGACGGCTCTTATGATACCTTGACAGGAATGACAGAAGATCTTGGTAAAATAGCTAAAGCGGCAACAAAAGACGGTAGAACTGATTCCTACCTAACAGATCATCTAATGTGTCATAAGAAGACAATACTCGGGGTGATTGAAGAACTTCTTGACTGGGATAGCACCGAATCAGACTTCGATGAAATGAGTGCGTTCTACGACGATTATATTACAGTGGCACGCGCTTCAAGGATAAAAACGTCAAAAGATGCTGATATGGTTTTGCTTACTGCATATATGACATCTTTGTTAACCACATGTGCCTGGATGGGAGAACTATAGAAATTGTAATTCTAATCTGATAAGATGAAGAGGATTGATTATATGAATTCTGAAATTGAGAAATATTTAAATCGCTTAAAGCCAGTGGCTGATTGTGTTGCTGAGTGGTCTAGGCAAGGAGAGGAGTATCTGGATTCTTCCGCAGTCACGATTGACGGTATAAAACGTTCCCTGCAGCTAGACGAATATACCTGCGGAGCCCAGTCATGCTATATGATCCTGCGGTATTACGGCAAGGTTCGTTCGATAGAAAATGTGAAGAAGGTGCTAGGGACCACCGAAGAGGGAACGGGCGAAGACGAGATACTGGAACTCTTTAGGGGAAAAAGGTTGGATGTAAAAATCATCCCAAAGGCTACGATTGAGGATATACGTCATGCGGTAGATTCCTCAACCCCTATGCTGGCATATACCGTCAAGAAATACGACCATTGGTTCGTGATCTACGGGTATTCGGATTCGCGCATCTATATGCTGGATCCGTCACTAAAGAAGCTCGTGAGGTGCTCAATGTCGAAGAAGGATTTCAAGAGATACTGGTCAGGCTGGTGTGCCGTGGTTTATAAAAACGGAAAAGTTCCAGTCCGCAGGAAAAAGAGCAAATTATAAATATGTACAACCAATTGAACTACAGAAAGGAACAAGAAAAACATGGAAATGCATACAGCGGAAGAGATATACTCGGGCATAAATTCCACCAAGCTTGCAGACTTGCGCCTTGAACTTATAAAATCTGCGGTGAATTATGCCAGGATGCGCACTGACTGGGAGTTGGCGTTCTCAGGTGAACGCAGCGCGATGAATAGCGACAGGACGATATGTCACAACGCGCTAATCTCAAACTGCGACATCCTGAGTCGCAATATGAGAAATGCCGGCGAGAACATTGAGTGGCGACGGACCATGGGCGATGACCGCAAGGAGATAGGCGACTTCGCCTGCCTCCTGCACTGCATCCTGGGAATTAACGCGAGGTAGAAAAAGAGATAAATAAGCACTGCCGGGCAATTAAAATTGGAAATGATTACCTCCTCCGCGATGCCGTCAAGGCCACTCCGGAGGAATTTTCCCAGCTGTGCCGGATATTCAATGACATGATGAGCTGGAATCCCTGCGGCAGAAGACTGTAGCTCATGGTGGGTAATACCTCCTCTTGCTTCGTATGTGGCTTAAGTATTTTTTACCTCTCAGACAGTTTAAGATACGGATTAAAGATGCACAAGACTATACGAGATGAGTCTTGTATTTTTAACAATCCAATATACTTTTTCTAAAGCTGATTTAGTCAATCAGCTGGATACAAATGCCAGAAAATCCCAGCTACAAATCTAGCTACAAGCCGATGATAGTTGAGGGTAGCTAAGGATGTTAAGATTAGCCTCAAGTGCTTAGTAGTCAAGGGGTGCCTATCTGGCTACGGACCAGAAGGTTTGGGGTTCAAATCCCTACGGGCGTACCAATCTTTTTAGCCTCATTTTTGAATATGTATATTTCTCATTAAACTTACTTGCTACCGTATTTGCTACCGTAATCTTGCAATCATGGCCTCCTCAGTTATTTCCGCGGGGGAAAAAGGAATATTCTTTCTGCGAATAAGGTCAACCGATAAAGATATATGGGTTTCCACAAAGACATCCATCAGGCCAGAAACTGAGAAGCAGAAAACACTCCGGACACGACTACCTCATACCTTCCATAGCCCAGCATTATCTGAGCAATGAGGAAATATAGGATAGACCTGTAAAATAAAAAGCTCACTTTGAAGTTATCGCCGGGGCGTGTGCTGGTATTGTAAAATTTCCTAGCTGTAAGCATGATTTGCAAAATAACCTGTTGATTATAGAATAAGAGCATGAAGGAATGTATTTTTTCCGTCCTGATATGACTTTCGGGAAATCTAATATTTATTCATAGAGAGGAGCAATCTTGGAAAAAGAGCTGCTTAATGCCGAACTTCTTGACCTGTTCGACAACGCGCCTTGCGGCTTCCATTGCCTGGACGTTGACGGGTTTTTTATCCATATCAATAATACTGAACTCCGCTGGCTGGGATATAGGAGAGATGAAATTCTTGGCAGGAAACGGTTCAGCGATATTCTTGTTCCGGAGAGCAGGAAGGTCTTTGACGGGAATTTAAAGATTCTGATTCAAAACGGCAGCCTCCGTGACGTCGAATACCAAATTACTTGCAAGAATGGGAAAATCTTGTCCGTTCTCCTGAATGCAACTGCAATCTATGACCGCTGCGGCAAGTTCGTCATGACCCGTTCCGTATTGGTCGACATTACGGAAATACTCCGCGCGGAAAAAGTCCGCCTCGAGCTGTCCAGCCAGCTTCAGGTCGCCCATGAGGAAATCAAGACTCTCCGCGGCCTGCTTCCCACATGCGCCTACTGCAAGCGCATCAAGGATGACAAGGGCGCATGGAAACAGATGGAAACATACATAAGCGCCCATTCGGAAGCAAGGTTCAGCCATGGAATCTGCCCTGACTGCATGAAGAAGTACTACCGAGAATATTTCAACGAGCCTCCACCGAAGTAGGCATTGGCGGCGGATGGAGTACCTGCCTACCAATTCTTTTTCGGAAAAAATTCTTCGAGCGCAGCATCATAGGCAACTTCGCCAAATCCCCTTTATCATCCCAGCCTATTATTGTGCCTTCTGCAAATATCTTGCCGGCGTCCTGTAGTTTTTGATTTAAACAGACAACTTTTATCCTGCCGTTGCTGTGGAACCAGACATCTCCTCTTATTTTCAGTTTGCCAAGAGGAGTATCAGTGACTTGAGGTCCTGAGAGATGACCTCTATGTATCCTGCCGGTTTCGTGGAACTCAACATCTCCTTTTAATTTCAGCTTCCCTGCTGAAGTATCAATGATGTGGGAATCTGAGAGGAATCCTGAACGTATCCTGCCGCTTTCATGGGACTCGATTTTGCCTTTTAGCTTTAGCATCCTGGCGGGAGTTTCAATAACCTGCGGCACTGAAAGCCTGCAGGCTCTAATCTTGCCGTTGCCATGAAATTCAATCTTGCCTTTTATTTTCAGCATCCCTGATAGGGTGTCGATTATGTGAGGCTCAGAAAGGAAACCTGAACATATTCTACCGTTATTGTGAAACCAGACATCACCGTTTAGTTTCAGCCTCCTGGTGGGAGTGTAGATGACTTGTGGTTCTGAAAGCCTGTACTTGCTGGTCTTGGCGTTTTCCTGTGACCTGGGCCGGCCTTTTATTTTCAGCATTCCGACGGAAGTGTTTAAAATATTGGTTGTCCCAGAGCTAGTCCTTCGCATTAGGCATCTCCTTTTTATGTTGTTATGCCCTGCCAGGGAATATATGTGCTTGCCTGCCGATGACATATGCGTCCGCCATCGAAGCAGTTCTAAAATAGACCATGCACAACTGTAAAGTCAAGAATCCAGCCTCATTAACCCAGATATACGGTTCTGCTCAGGAACCCGGTATCCCTTATGTCCCTGATTATCGCGGACCAGTTGTATGCTTGTCGGGGGCTTCGCGGCCCTGTGGTCGGACTGTGTTACGGATGATTGGGCAGATCTTCTTCTTCAAAATGAGGCTAAGCAGGATTATTGAGGCTGGCTTTATCTGTCTACAGACCAGAAGGTTTGGGTCCCGCGCCAGCGAATAAAGTTCAAACTTGTCCCGCCCATGGCGGAATCCCTGCGGGCGCAGCAATCTCGTCCAAATCCATTCGGTTTCTAACTCACACCTGGATTCCATACGGATCTATCTTCGCCGGCAATGAAAATCTGAAAAATAGCAAATAATGCTTGACATGTCCGGGCAAATGTGATATTACGTAATATCAAACAAGCCTTTCAATCAGGATTTGGAGCCGGGAGCATGAGGAAAAGCAATTCAGCGGATAATGCGGCAAGCCCTGTCACTCAGGCGTTCGTGGCAAGGACGGCGGGAGTCAGCCAGCAGACAGTCTCGCAGGCCCTGAGCGGGACCGGCAGGATCAGCGATTCCGTGCGCCAGCATGTCATCGATGTCGCCGGCCGGCTCCAATACAGGCCGAACAAGCAGGCTCTGGCGCTGAGGAACAATACGCATAACGCCATCGGTCTGGTCGGGCTGGAAGACAATACCAGGAGCTTCATTCCGAGCATCTTCCTCCAGCGACTGCAGATAAGCCTGCTCAAGATCAACAAATATCTCGCCTTTGTCACAGTACCGTCGGAGGGGGCTGGAACAATTGAGGCAAACCCGGCCAAGATGGGGATCGACGGGGCATTCATCAATGTGACCCAGGGCGACATCAAGCCCCTTTACAATTTTTTCCAGTCGGCAGGAATGCCTGAGATATGGATCAACAACAAGCTGAAATATAACAGCGTCCACCCGGACGACTATGGCGCGGCATTCCAGATCGTCTCCTTCCTGGTTTCGCAAAACTGCAGGAGGATCGGCTATGTCGGATTCTCAATGCCTCCGGCGCGGCCTCCGCAGAGCCACTACAGCGTAGAGGACAGATACAAGGGGTATGTTGATGCGATGAGGGAAGCCGGGCTGAGGCCAATGGCCTTTTCCACTTCTGAAATGACGACCGACGACCTGCGTGCGTTTATCAGGATGGCCCGGCCGTCACCGATCCTCATCTGCTATGAGTTCAACCAGGCCCTGCATGT
>CAZDNQ010000253.1:0-7086 GCA_964506605.1 uncultured Victivallis sp.
CCTATCTCCATCTTCCTGCCGGAATAGAATTCAACCGGAAGCGAGAACTGAAGCGATATCTCGTTCGTCGGAACAGGCTTGTCCGAACTGAGTGTGCACTCGTATGAGATGGAGGATGGCCCAAGGTTTTCTATTTTCTCCAGGATCTCAAAGGTCCCGTCCTTCACTGAAAACTTGCCCTTGAGTATGTTTGTATTGCCCTCTTTCTTCGGATAACCGGCGTCCGGCGCGATGGTCTTGTCGCTCTGGGAGGTGACACCCCAGTCGGTATTGAAATGGACGACAGATCCTTTCAGGCCGTCTATCTCGAAGGATCCGTCCTTTGACAATTTGACAGAGGCTTCCTTGTCCTGTGCCAACACGGCTGTTGCTGCCATCAGTGCGGCGGCTCCTGCGATCAATCTGATCTTCATTATTGAACTCCCCGGGTTTTATGTCAATACAAAGGCGTTGCGACAAAGCATGAAAGTTAGCACAAGGTGCGCAAAAGTAAATTATTAAAAAGCTGCAAGACGGGGATTCACGTCATGTTTTCACGGAATCTTCGCCGGAGTCGCCTCCAGTTTCGATCTTCGCGCTTTCACGGAGCTTGTCGACAAATTCCCCTATCATCTTGTTCTTCCGTAAGTCTAGCAGCATCTTCTCGATTTCATTCCTGGCTTCGCCGAAATCACGTGCATGTGCCGGCTTCCTGTCGAATACCTTTACAATGTGCAGGCCGAATTCGGTCATGAACACCCCGCTGACGGCGTTTACTTCCAGCGAGAAGGCCACATCCTCGAACTGCTGGACCATCTGCCCCCTGGCGAAATATCCGAGATCGCCGTTGCCGTCGCGGCAATGCGAGCTCTGTGATGCAAGAAGGTTGAAATCCTCGCCCTTGAGCGCACGTTCGCGGAGGTTCATCAGCTCGCAGCGCACCTCCATTTCGGTCCTTGACGCATCGGGCCGCATGAGGATATGCGACGCCCTGACCATTTCAGGCTGCATGAACATCTCCTTGTTCTTTTCAAAGAAATCCTCCAGCTCCTCTTCTGCCAGGGTGGCGCCAAGGCACAGCTCCTCGATTAGTTTCTCGTATTTCAGCTGATCTCCGATTTCGTTCTTCAGCCTGGGGATGTCCTTTTGCTTGAAACCTGTCTTCTCCAGGAATTTTGACAATCCTCCTGACTGGTCGATTATCTCCTTGAACTGTTTTTCGATCTTGGTCTTGTCCGCCTGGGGGAATCTCCGCCTTGCCTCCTGGAGGAGGAGTATCTTCTCGATGGCGTTTTCCCGTGCGTCTTCCTTGAGCTTCGCTTCGTCGGGCAGTTTTTCCCCGCGGGCGGAATAACGCGACTTGAGAAGTTCCAATTCCTGCCGGAGCATCCTGCTGGAAACTCTTTCATCATTTACTTTTATCATATGATAATCCTGTTTTGATAATTATTTCATGCCTGATTTTCCAATGGTGGTCAGATTACGGTCCGTGATCAGCAGCGTGAATCCGTTTTCAGACGCGCCCTTCATAGAAGCTGTATTTGATTTTTCATCCGTTCCGTATTCTATAACAAGGACGGCTTTCCCGGCCTTCCTCATCTCTGAAAGATATGCGAGCCTGTCCTTGAAATCCTTGGGCTTTCTTATCTTGTTCCCTTCAGTGAAGAGGTCTTCGATTCCGATCGCGCTGATGGTCTTGACGAACCCGGGATCCTTCAGGAGCTGTGAGCCATTCTGGGGGATAACGATGAAATCCTTCCTGGTCCCTCTTGCGAATTCCGCAATTTTCCCGACCCATGAGATCATGTCCTCACGGTAGGTTTTTCCGGTATCGGGGTTTCTCCTGTCGTCCTGCCAATCCATTTTCACGCTGTCATACTCGAAGAACTCGAATGCGTCCACGATGTCAAGATAGACGCCGTCGAATCCCTGATCTGTAATCCTAGCGATCTCATTTAGAATTATCTTCTGCCAGTCGGCATTCCAGTATTTCACCTTGTAGTTTCCGGGCCAGTCGGGGTTCACCTTGTCCAGGAAGGCCGGTGCGGCCCTGTCAGGTTTTCCGTCATTGTCCGCATCCCATTCCTTCTTCCAGTATGGGCGGTAGTCCTCGGCTTCGCCTATGGAGATGTAGGCGGCAATCTTCCTGTTCGGCGCCCCGCTGCGGATTTCGCCGATCTCGTCCTTCGTCCAGCGGCCTCCGTCGCCTTTGCCGCCCTCGTAGCACACGTCGACAACGACAAG
This sequence comes from uncultured Victivallis sp., assembly GCA_964506605.1. Classification (GTDB taxonomy): domain Bacteria; phylum Verrucomicrobiota; class Lentisphaeria; order Victivallales; family GWF2-50-93; genus GWF2-50-93. The sequence continues at coordinate 2,224 of CAZDNQ010000253.1, forward strand.
CTCCCGGCCGCATTCCTTCAGGAGTTTCACGGCGGACTTCCTGTCGGGTGACAATTTCTCGCCCTGGAGCACATATGCCATTGATTTAGGTCGGAATATGGAATCTAAGGAAAAAGCAGGAAGGCTTAAGAGAAGGAGTAGTATTAGGAGCCATCTTCCCATATGTGCACCGATTACCTTGAAATCCTGAAGCTACTGCATGTTCAGGATTATTCAAATACTGGAATTGCATGAGACATCTGTCGCTGGCAGGGATACTATATCATTGCATGTGTAAATGAAATTACTTAGCATCGTATGCCTATGCTTGAAAATTATGGAAGCGCCCTTATTTTACGGGCTTGTCATTTTGACAAAACGGAGAGGTGGCAGAGTGGTCGAATGCGGCGGTCTCGAAAACCGCTATACCGCTTGCGGTATCGGGGGTTCGAATCCCTCCCTCTCCGCCATATTGTATTATTGACTTGCAAATCAAGGAGATATGAATTAGTCATTAAGCCCATGAGACAGAAACGCGACAGTAAAATGAGGCTGATGCCTCATAAGAAAGGGGCTGAGAAAATGGCTAAGGACACAAGGTATCTCTCGTTCATCCGCAACTCGTGGCACTTCGACTATCCAGTACCTAAACGTCTTCAGAAGTGGTTTAAAATCCGGAGAATCAGGCATTCGCTCAACACGTCAAATGTTGACCAAGCAATAAATCTCCGGGACACCTATCTTCGTCCTGTCATCTCAGCCCAGTCGGCGGAAGAAGTGATCAGGCAGATACACTGCTATCTTGAGATAGCGGGACGGGATTTGGAGCAGAACATCGGCAAGCTGAAGAATTTCATGAACAGGAACAAGGATGTAAAATCTCCTTCTCTGAGGGAAATCTGTGATTATTTCCTCAAGCACTACCAGAAACAGAATCCAGCCCCGGCTTCTGTAAGCAAATACAACTCGGCGATTTCGGCAGCATGTTTCATCCTCGGGGAAAAGACGGCAGCTGAATCAATGACAAAGAAGGACATGCTGCATTTCCGGGATTCCCTCCTATCGGCCCCTGTCGGATGGCAGAAGTCTGGTATAAGGACAGCTGAAGCTGGAGAGAAGACGATAAATTCAAACACTGTCAAGGATACAATCCGGATGCTTAAGAATGTCTTTGACAAGGCAATCAAGGATCAGATTATTGACAGGACGGACAATCCAGCCAGTGATGTGGACGTTGCCGAAGTTAAGACCAAATCCAAGAGGCCGCCCGAGGGGAAGGAAATTGAACTTCTCTGCAACATGCCCAAGCCGAAGAGCAGGCTCTTTGATGAGGAGTCATGGAAATATCTTCCAATCTTCGCAAGGTATACTGGATGCAGGGTGACCGAGATTGCCTTGCTTACCGCCAAAGATGTCATCACGAAAAATGAAATCCTATGCCTGAGAATTACTGCATTCGGCGAACATAAGAAACTGAAGACTGCAAGTTCGGAAAGACTTGTTCCTGTAAGCGAGAATCTGAAACCGGATCTTGACAAGCTCCTGAAGAATCATCCATCGGGAAGACTCTTTCCACACTGCGGAGATTTCAACGGCAAGGATGGGAACATCAAGAGGGCGCATTATTTTGATAAGGCCTATAACAGGGAGGCCAAGAAAGTCTCAAAGGATCTGTCCTTTCATTGCTGGCGCGTCTACGCCAATACACTGATGGCAGATGCTGGAATCGATATACTCGACCGCGAGGCGGTTCTTGGGCACAAGAGCGACAGGATTCAGCGTGTTTATACCGCTGAGAACCTCCAGAGGTTGAAAAAGGCCATTGATAAGATAAGCTAACCAGAGCAAGTTCAACATATCACAGAGCCATCGGATGAATAAGCAATTACATGGAACTGCGCTAAAAGCACAAGAAGGGATAAACCTCATAGAAAAGATTGTACTTTCCATGGGATCGCGTTGGACTCCCGGTGGACCGAATGAAGTTGGCATTGATGGTATAATTGAACTTTTTGAATCTGGAACAGGCAAGCCTACAGGGAAAAATATCGCCGTCCAGTCAAAGGCGTTATCAATGCTTTGCCGGAAAGGTGATGATACTATAGAATATTGGTGTGACCGTAGGGATATAGAATATTGGCTACAACAAAATCTTCCCGTAATACTTGTTGTTTCCAAACCTGACACGAAAGAAGCATATTGGGCATGCATCCAGGAGAGGTTTTCAAACTATACGAGAAATACCTCTCCCAGGGTACTTTTTAACACCAAGTCTGATATATTCTGTCAGAAATCGTGGATAGCGCTTAACAAATTAGGGCTAAAACAGGCAAGCAATAAACCATATCTTGACGCTTGTCCACCGGTAAAAGATCGAGTTATCTCGAATCTTCTTCCTGTCAGCAGGTTCAGCGATAAAATCTATCATGCAAATACTGAAATGCGCTATCCAAGAGAGGTATGGCAAGCCTTACATCAAGAAACCTGTGATTTCATTGACGGTGCATGGTTATTGCATGATGGAGGTATTTTCTCATTTGCGGATCTTCACGCACGCGATTGGAAAACAATTTGCGATGAAGGTACTATTGAAACCTTCGAAGTAAGTGAATGGTCTGATTCGACTGATGACGATTCTCATCGGTTGTTCGTCCAACTACTCAATCGTTCACTTAAATCGCAACTTAGTTCCCGTGTCCGTTTCTGGCCTATGGAAGAATGCTTTGCGTTTCTTGGGGGGCCGTCAACAGGACCTGTAACTTATCATTACAAGTCTGCAGAAAATAAAAGTTGTATCACTGTTGTATCTGAATCTTCATACCAGTCTGCAGATGGCAGAGAATTTACACATTACAGGCACCTGGCATTCAGAGGTCGATTCCGTCGATTTTCAGGCATTTGGTATCTTGAAGTGACGCCAACCTATCGCTTTACTCGAGATGGCTATCACCTTTACCGTTTTCATGAAGATCAATTAAAGGGAATTAAAAGGATAGAGGGAAACAGAGCTGTTCTTAGTCAAATTCTTGTATGGGCTGATCTGCTTGGTGAAATGAATGAATTATGGCCTACCATGCCTAGGCATATTGAGTTTGGACGACCTTTAGAAACCCTCCTGCCTATCTGTTTGCAGGATTCAGCATGGGGCAAACCATCGCACCATCTTTCGGATGGAAACCAAGAATCCGTGGATATTCTGGAACTACCTTTTGAAGATGGGGGTATTCCATGAACGCTACGGTTCTAAAGGAACCAGAACTCGAATTTGGCTCCGGGACTCATGTGGATATTCGTTTTGGCCTAATGAATAGTGTCCCACTGGACCGTGATTCTGAATTGGCACCGCGCCCTTTAAAAATCGGAGTGATAGGAACAAAGAGAACATGTGATTCAACCTTGGAGTGGCTTGATAAGTTACGTAAACATATAGAAGCACCGAATACTCATCTATCGAATCTCCATCCTCCTTTCTTAGGAATTAATCCTGCATCATGCTTTGGAACCGAACTACAGACGCATAGCAGATGGATTTCTGCAATCAACACGCGAGAAATCGATTCAATGATATCTTCATACAACAATCCCTCCGAGCTAGTGGAACACTCAGTCGAACTCTTCCTGAATCATGCCTCCGATGTCTTAGATAACGGTGGTCCCAGCGTACTTATCATTTCTCCTCCTCCGGAATTATTCGCAGCCATGGAATTGATTCCTGGTTCACCTACAGATCCCGAAGAACAAGGACTTGATGAAGGAGCAGAAACCATACCAGGCGCAACTGTTCCGTGCTTCCATGATCTAATAAAGGCGCATGGAATGAGGCTTTCAGCACCAATCCAGATGGTGCGTCCGGGAACATATGGGATGAAACCTGTGTCAAAACAAAGAGGGAAAAGAAACAACAGAGGCCTTCAAGACGAAGCAACACGTGCATGGAATTTTTCAGTCGCTCTTTATTACAAAGCAGGAGGTTCTCTGTGGCGTATTCCCAGGCAACTGTCTGATCTTACCTCCTGCTATATAGGAATCAGCTTCTTCAGGATCCCAAACACTAATGACGCCGCATCCAGCGTAGCCCACGTATTCAACGAACGCGGTGAAGGCATTATTGTCAAAGGTGGGGAAGCTGTGTGGGATAAATCAGAGCATCAGTATCACTTGTCTCATGATAATTCTTTTGAGCTTCTCTCCTCAGCATTAGCTCTTTATCGGAAAGAACATCGTACAATGCCAGCACGGGTTGTTATCCATAAGACTTCCCCTTTCAGCAAATTAGAAAAAGAGGGATTCAATAATGCAGCCAACGGAGAAAAGATTGATGCACTTGACTTAATCCACGTTCAACGCTCCTTTTCCCGCCTATTCCGCATTGGGACAAATCCCCCATTACGGGGTACGCTCCTTGGACTCGATGAAACAAGGGGGCTGCTATATCTGCGCGGCAGCGTTCCGTTTTTCCAGGCATATCCAGGCTTGTATGTTCCTCGGCCTTTTGAATATGAATTGTGCCAGTCAGAATATAGCGTGGAGGAAATTGGCGCTGAAATGATGTTGTTGTCTAAGCTTAATTGGAATAACACGCAGTTCGACGGTGGTGAGCCTATTACGGTAAGGGCTGCGCGCCGTGTAGGGGATATACTTAAATGGATTCCAAGTGGTGCAATCCCCAAAAATGGGTTCAGGTATTTTATGTAAGGGAAAACACTTTTCTTATACTGATGTCTATATATGACAATGGCGGAATAAACATTTCAGGACTCAATGTCATATTCTTTCACAAGATAATATGATACATCTATTCTAAGCATTTATCCCCGCAGATGGCAAATGATGATTGGCACAATCTGTTATGATTTAATCCTCCCTATTTTCGGTACCGGAGTG